>NYYB01000141.1 GCA_002685755.1 Nitrospinota bacterium | reverse complement strand
CTCCCGCCGGGGCCTTACCTTCAAAGCAGAGGAGAGAAGGGTGATGAGCGAGCCCTGGAACACGGACATGTGGTTCACCAGCCCCTGGAACTTCGACAAGGAAGTCCGGGATCAGGTCAATTTCGACCCCAGCCCCAAACTGCACGACGTAACCCTGCGCGACGGCGAGCAGCAGACCGGCGTCCTCTTCAACAAGGACGAGAAAATCCGCATCGCCGAGGCGCTGGCCGAGGTGGGCATCCACCGAATCGAGGCCGGCATGCCCGTCGTCTCCAAACAGGACGAAGAGGCCATCAAGGAGATCGTCAAGCGTCTCGAGGGCTCGGACACCCAGGTGTTCAGCTTCGCGCGCTGCATGGCCGACGACGTGAAGCGCTCGGTCGACACCGGCGTCAAGGGCATCGTCATGGAAGTGCCCAGTTCGACCCATATCATCGAGCGGGCCTACAAGTGGGACCTCAACAAGGCCATCGACACCTCGATCAAGGCGACCCAGTACGCCAAGGAAAACGGCCTCTACGTCTGCTTCTTCCCGATCGACTTCTCGCGCGCCCCGCTCGAGTGGGTGCTCGACATGCTCAAGAAAGTCGCCACCGAGGGGCACATGGACGCCCTCGCCATCGTGGACACCTTCGGCGGCCTCGCGCCCCACACCGTGCCCCATCTGATCAAGAAGATGCGCGAGGTATTCCCGGACACGCCGTTCGAGCCCCATTTCCACGACGACTACGGCATGGGCGTGGCCAACACCCTGATGGCGATGGCTGCGGGTTGCCAGGTGGCCCAGACCTCGGTCACCGGTCTCGGCGAACGCGCCGGAAACTGCGCCTACGAAGAGCTCGCCCTCGCCATGAAGACCATGTACGACGTGGACATGGGCCTCAAGACCGAAAAATTCGTCGAGACCTCGCGCCTCGTCACCGGGCTGGCGAACGTCGCCGTCCCGCCCAACCGCTGCATCGTGGGCGAAAAACTCTACGACATCGAGAGCGGCATCATCGTCAGCTGGCTCAAGAACGCGGGCGTCGATTTCCCGACCGAGCTCGTGCCCTACCGCGCGGGCCTCGTCGGCCAGACCGAGCCCAAGCCCGTCATCGGCAAGGGCAGCGGAATCGATTCTATCGTCTGGTTCCTCGAGGAGCTCGGCATCAAGGCCACCCAGGAAGAGATGATGGCCCTTCTCACCGACGTCAAGGAGCGGGCGCTCAAGGAAAACCGCCTCCTCACCATGGACGAATTCAAGGAGCTCGCCGGGGCGGATTGACCCTGCGGAAGATCAGCGGCACACGGCGGGGGCGGCCCATCACGGGCCGCCCCCGTTTTTTTGTGCGGAAGGGGCCGATACCCGGCGAGCGGAGGCGCCCTCCCCGCCTTGGGCTCTCCTCCGTTTGGCGGTATCATCCCTCCACAGACCCAATTCCGATTTTTGCTCGAATTCAGGAGTTTTTTGCGATGAAAGCGGCACTGCTCGAAGCGCCCCATAAAATGACGGTGGGGGGCCAGCCCGACCCGGAGCTCCGGCCGGGCGAGGTCATCGTCGACGTGGCGACCTCGGCCATCTGCGGCACCGACGTTTCCATCTGGGCGGGGAAGATGCCCGCCAATATTCCCGTGATCCCCGGCCACGAGTGCACCGGCACGGTCGCCCGCCTCGGCGAGGGCGTCACGCGGCTGGCGCTGGGGGATAGAGTCGTGCTCAATCCGGTGACGGCCTGCGGGGTGTGTCACTACTGCATGCGCGCGCTGACGAATCTGTGCCTGAACGGCGGGCTGCGCGGTAGAGAAGTTCCCGGAACCTTCGCCGAGCTCATCGCCGTCAAGGAGACCGAGGCCTACCGGATTCCGGACAACGTGGGCTTCGCCGCGGCGACGAATTTTGTCGGGCTCTATACGGTCGTCTACAGTCAGCGAAAGGCGCCCTACATCCCCGGCGGATCGGTGGCCGTCATCGGCCAGGGTTCGAGCGGGCTCCTCCACACTCAACTGGCGAAAGTGTCGGGCGCCTCGTTGGTCATCGCCGTCACGCGGAGCAAGTGGAAGCTCGAAATGGCGCAAAAACTCGGGGCGGACGAAATCGTCCCCGCCGGGGAATGCGACCCGGTCGAGCGGGTGCGCGAGCTCACCGGCGGCCTCGGGGCGGACGTGGTGATCGAGACGGCGGGTACGAACCAGACCATGGTCCAGGCCTACGAGATGGTCCGGCCGGGCGGGGCGATTCTCCAGTTCGGCATCGGGCCCGCCGAGGTCGGGGGCATCCCGGCCCAGGCGTACTATTTCAAGGATATCTCCGTCATCGGCTCGAGGGCCGGTCTCGCCGAGGATTTTGACCGCTCGATCGCCCTCGTGGCGTCGGGCCAAATAGACCTCGCGCTGATCGTCACCCATTATTTTCCGCTCGACGATATTCAGAAGGGTTTCGAGTTCATCGAGGGGGGCGGGGACGGCGGGACGCTGCGCGGGGTCGTTCGGATTGGCGAGAAGGGGTAGGGTATATATCGCGAGTCCAAATTTTTTCATCCCCACTCCCTCCGGGAGAGGGAGTAAAGGTGATTTCTCTTTTTTGATATGGGGAATTTATCATGGCGTTCGAGCATCCATATATCAGAATAAAAAACGTGGCTCCCGAGAAGATGGACGAGAGCCAGGGCTGGACCGTCTCGGAGTTCCGGGTGGTCATCAGCGAAAAAGAGGGCGCCTCCTCGACGATGTACCATGCCACCCTCGGGCCCGGAGACCGTTTCCAGAAGCGGCGGAACGATAACTGCGACGAACAGTACTACGTGGTGAGCGGACACGGCCTCGCCGGCGCGGGCACGGACCGGGTGGAAGTTCACCCCGGCCACTATCACCTGATCCCCAAGGGCGTGGAGCATTGGCTCGCCAACCTCAGCCGGAACGAGCCGCTCGTCGTCATCGGGCTTTTCGACCGCGCTCCCAACATGGGGGTGGCGGGCCACGTCCACCTCGGCGATATCACCGAGGACGATCTAAATGCCCCGCGCACACTGGATTCCGCCGGCCTCGAGTATCCTCTCGTTCATCAGGACGCCGTTCCGATGGTGAAAGTATCGCGGGATGAGGGCTGGACCCAGGATTATTTCTGCGAGCCCCTCAACCGGAGCCACGGCGCGGGCTCATGCTGGATGATGGGCTACTTCGGCCCCCACACCATCCACATGAAGCACCGCCACGATAACTGCGAGGAGATTTGCTATATCCTCAAGGGGCACGGGCTGGCGGGCATAGGCGCCGACCGGGGGGAGCTCGCCACCGGCGACGTTCACTACATCCCGGCCGGCTGCGAGCACTGGCTCGCCAACCTGAGCGACACGGAGGACCTCGCCGCTCCCGGCTGGTACATCGGCGTCGGCGGGCTCGACGAGAGCGGGTTCAACTACATGGGACAGGTGACCGAGGAGGATCTCAAGCAGCGGACGGGCGAGATCTAGATCATTCATTCATAAAAAGGAAAACTTCATGCCCCTTCAATATCCCCTGATTCACGTGGACGACGTAAGGCCCGAGAACATGAACGAAGGCGAGGGCTGGGCGATTTCGGAGTTTCGCCTTCCGATCACGAAGGCGTGCGGAAGCTCGACCTGCGTTTTTCACTCGATCTTCCGCCCCGGCTCGACTCACAAAAAACACCTCCACACGAACGCGGACGAGATCGCCGTCTACCTGAGCGGCAACGGGGTCGTCGGCCAGGGAGACGGCCGGACCGAGGTGCGCTCGGGGCACTGCCGGCTCATGCCGGCGGGGGTCGATCATTTTTTCCACAACGAGACGAAAGAGGAAGAGGCCGTCGTCGTGGGCTTCTACATCGGCGCGGGGAGCGTCGAGGACTCGGGCTACCGGTTCGCGGGCGACGTGACCGAGGCCGATCTCGCTATTCCGCGCGAGGGTTTCGGCGAGGGCATCCTCGTTCACCTCGACGACGTGCTCAAGGAGAACATGGACGCGGGTGATGGCTGGTCGATCACCGATTTTCGAATCCCGATCGGGACCCACAACGGCAGCTCGACAATGCTTTTCAGGGCGCGTTTCTTTCCGGGGGCCGTCCACAAAAAACACCGCCACGACAATTGCGAGGAGATCTACTACATCATCAGCGGCCACGGCCTCGCCGGAGCGGGCCCCGACCGCGTGGAAGTGCGCGGCGGCCACTTTCACTACATCCCCAAGGGCGTCGAGCACTGGCTCTACAACCTGAGCGAGACCGAGCCCGTCGAGGCGGTGGGAATATACATCGGCTCGGGGAGCGTCGCCGAATCCGGCTATGTGTACATGGGCGACGTGACCGGGGACGACATCAAGGCGAGGACGCCTCTCTAGGGCTACACGGTAGCGTGGGGGCGGCCCCGCGTGGCTGCCCGGCAGGCCCACGGATAACGCCTGGCCGTACGAATAACGAAGGAGAAACCCATGACGGCAAGCACCATGGAGGCGCTCGTCCTCCTCGGGCCGGACAAATACGAATTCAAGGAGGTTCCAGTCCCCGAGGCCGGCCCGGGCGAGGTGCGCTGCCGCGTCGGGGCCGTCGCAATCTGCGGAACCGACCTCGGCATCATGTCCGGAAAGTTCTTTCCGATGTGGCCGCCCGAGTGGCCCTTCATCATCGGCCACGAGTGGGCAGGCACTGTCGAGGCCGTCGGCCCCGGAGTCACCGGCTTTGGGCCGGGCGACCTCGTGGCCGGAAGCTCGGCCGTGGGCTGCGGCCACTGCCGCAACTGCATGAAGGGGCGCTACAACATCTGCCTCAACTACGGAAACGTGAATTCGGGGCACCGCCAGTACGGCTTCACGGTGCACGGCGCCTACGCACAGTACATCGCGGTGAACGCCATCTGCCTCGTCAAACTCCCGCCCGGCTCTGATCTCGCCTCGGCCTCGCTATACGACACCGCGGGCATCGCGCTCCACATCGCCAAGCAGGGCCGCATCGAGTCGGGCGACACCGTGGTCGTCATCGGCCCCGGCGCGGTCGGCTCGGTCACTTATCAGTGCGCCCGGGCGCTCGGCGCGGGGCGCGTCATCGTCGTCGGCCGGGGCAGCCGGCTCGATAAAGCGGCGGGGATGGGCTACGAGACGGTCAACTTCGAGCAGACCGATGTCACGGAATTCATCAAGGAGACCACGGGCGGTGTGGGACCCGATGTCGTGCTCGAGTGCGCGGGAACGGCGCAGACCATCGTCCAGGCGGTCGAGATGATCAAAAAAGGCGGGCGCGTCGTCGTGGGGGGCATCAGCCAGGAAAAAGGGGCGTTTCCCCTCCAGCGCTTCGTCCTCGACGAAATCGAAGTCATCGGCTCCAGGGCCGCGCCGAACTGCCTGCCCGAGGTGCACGCCTTTGTCGAGAGCGGCGCGCTCGCGCTCCCCGATCTCGTCACGCATAAATTTCCGCTGAGCGAGTTCACTACGGCGGTGAAAACCTTCCGCGAACGCATCGGCGGTGCGATCAAGGTGGTCGTCGAGCCCTGACCGGCCGTCGGTGGACAAGAGACGGGGGGATAATAGGTTGCTGCTATGGCGATGATTTTGTTCGTGGACGACGATGAGTTGCTCCACCCGCTGGTGGGGAAAGTCCTCCAGGACGCGGGGCACAATCTGGTTTTCGCGGCCGACGGGGAGCGCGCCTGCGCCCTCGCGCGGGAGCAGCCCTTCGATCTGATCTTGCTCGACTACGAAATGCCGAAGATGACGGGGATCGACGTGCTCAACCATCTCAAGATGATGAGAACCGGTCTGCCGCCCGTGATCATGCTGACCGCCCGGGGGGGATGCCGAAACCGTCCAGGCCTGCATCAGGGCCGGGGCGCGGGATTTCATCGTCAAGCCATTTAACGTGGAGGAGCTCCTGCGCCGGGTCACCCAACACCTGGGGGAAGGGTAGGGTTCGTCAATTGGTTGATAATAAAGAGATTGTCCCCACCTGCCCGGATCAGGCGGTGGGCTACGCGATCCGGCTCCCTCAATTGCCTTTTTGAGTGGACGTGGTA
This sequence comes from Nitrospinota bacterium, assembly GCA_002685755.1. Classification (GTDB taxonomy): domain Bacteria; phylum UBA8248; class UBA8248; order UBA8248; family UBA8248; genus UBA8248. The sequence goes on along the minus strand of NYYB01000141.1, from coordinate 9,668 downwards.
TCGTATCGGATGAAATTGGTCTGATTATTTAAAAACGAACGGCCATTCACCGGCCATTTTCCTGGAGCCATTCCGATGAAGATCACCGAGGGCGCTGTCAACAAGATCAATGAAATCATGGACCAGCAAGGGGGCGGATTCGCCGGAATCCTTCTCAGCTTCGAGGGTGGCTACAAGCTCGACCTCGTGAAGGAGGGCGATGAGGGAAATTACGAGAAACTCGTTAACGGCGAAATCGGCGTTTACGCGCCGGCCGAGCATTTGTCCCGCGCCGAGGCGGCCCAGATTGACTTCATCAGCGAGGGACCGACAAGCGGGTTTAAAGTCACGCGCGAGCGAGTCGGGGTGGAGGAGTCGCTCCTCCAGCAGCTCCAGGAGATCATCGACAGCGAGATTAACCCCGCCATCGCCTCGCACGGCGGCGTTATCAATCTGCTCGACGTGGAAGGAAAGCGGGTTTTTGTCCAGATGGGCGGGGGCTGCGCCGGCTGTGGCATGGCGGACGTCACGCTCAAGTCGGGCGTTCAGGAGAGGATCCGGCAGATCGACCCCGAGCTCGAGGTGGTGGACACCACCGACCACGCCTCGGGCGATAATCCCTACTACGCCCCGACCAAGAAATAACGAGAGCGCTTCTTGAAAAGGCCGGCCTTCGGGCCGGCTTTTTTTTGATTGATGAGGCGAGTCATCTACTGATTTAGATTTCGGGGTCTTCTTCGGGGTCTTTCCAGGAACCTGCCTCGGGCTCGATATGGAATTTTAGCTGTGCGTGCGCCCGGCGAAGCGCCCCCTCGGCCTCGGCGGGCGTTTCGCCGCCGGCGAAGATGAAACCGAGGTAGCGGTTGCCCTCGGGGAGGGGGACGACGAGCCCGCCCGTTTGAATGCTGATATCGATCGATCGGACCCCCGGAACCTCGAGCGCCTCCTCCATTCCCTCGATCCCGCGCAGAATGCCCCGCCCCGGAATCGGGATCATCATCACCCCCGAGGCCGCGCCCGCCCGGAAGATGGCGGGCGGCTCCCTCCCCAGCGCGCGGGCGATGATCAGCTCCTCGAGGCTCGCGCCCTCTCCGAATTCCAGCGCCCCCGAGCATTTGCCCCCGATGGTGCGGCTCGCGATGTCGATCACCCACACCCCGTCATCGTTCACCCGGACCTCCGCGTGCACCGGCCCGTCGCGCAGGCCGATGGCTTTCGCGGCGCGGTCCACGGCCCGGATGATTTCTGCCTGCGTTTTTTCGGGCAACCGCGAGGGCGTCACGTAAATCGTTTCCTCGAAAAACGGCCCCTCCATCGGGTCGGGCTTATCAAAAATGGCGAGGACATGGAGTGCGCCGCCCGCGACGAGGCCTTCGAGCGCCGCTTCCCGGCCGGGGATGTAGTCCTCGACGAGGATTGAGCCGGCCTCGGCGCCGCCGCGCTCTTTCGTGCCGGCTTCCTCCAGGATTTTTCCGATCCGACGGTAGGCGGCGGAGAATTCCGCCTCGCTGTTCGCGCGGATGACGCCCTGGCTCCCCGCGAGGAAGGTGGGCTTGAGTACGCAGGGATATCCGAGCGAGCGGGCGATGGGCGCCGGGTCCTCCCCCGCCGCGACGAGCCGGAACCCCGGAGAAGGCAGCCCTTCCTCGTCGAGAATTTTCCTGAGCTCGTACTTGCTCCGGGTGGCCCGCGCGCCCTCGACGGTGTGCGCGGGCAGGCCGAGCGCCTGCGCCGCCATCGCTCCGGCGATCACGGTGTCATCGTCCACCGCGATCACGGCGTCGAGGGGATGCTCCCGGGCGAAGGTCTCGATGTCCCCGGCCGCTTTTTCGGGCGCGTGAAAATCGAGGACCAACGAGCCGCCCGGAGTCAGGCCGGCGAGCGCGTCCGGCCGGTCGGTCCCCACAACGGACAGCACCCCGGCCCGTTCCGCCGCCACGAGATAGGCCGAGGCGTGGTAGGTGTTCACCGTCATCAGGAGTAGAACGCGCTTCACACCTTCCTCCGAAGCTCTTTGAGCATTTTCAGGGCGTTGACGTAGACGAGGCGGGGGCGGCGCCGGTTCCGGTATTCGTCCATGCGCACCCGCTTGGCCGCGCGCTCACTCCGCCAGCCGGTCGCGGATATCGTCCCAGGTGGAGAGACGGCGGTTGCTGTGCTGCGCCGGGGGCTGGGGGGTCATGATCTCGAGCCAGCGGCAGGCCGCCCCCCGGTTCATAAAAACCCCGTGGGGCGAGCCCACCCCGGACCAGCCGATCGTCCCCGGCTTCAGAATGTACTCCTCCCCCTCGGCGGTGAAGGTGCCCTCGCCCTCGAGACAGAGATAGGCCTCCTCGAAAGGATGGTCGTGCTCGTTGGTCTGGCCCCCCTCGGCGAACTCGATGATGAACATATCGAACTGCTCGCTGCCGAACTTCCGGTCCATCAGCATTTTCTTCGTCCACCCCCACATGTATTTATCGATCCTCTGGTGAGGGTGAAGCTGGTCCCAGTCGAAATGCCCCGTCATCCGGCAGGCGGGGTTCAGCGGATCGACGGAGAGCGCCTCGCTCCACTCGCTTCCGGCCGTGAAAAAACTGTCCGCCCACTCGCCCGGCTCTTTGGGCCGGGGGGCGCATTTTTCGACCCACCGGGCCGAGGCGCCGCTGGTGTTCCTGATGGCGTAGGCCACGCCGATGGGCACGAGGGCGTAGTCGAACCTGCCGAGGCGGAAACATCTACCCTCGCGGTTGAGCTCGACCTCGCCCTCCATGATGAAAATCCCCTTCTCGTAGGAGTGGACGCAGGTGTCGATCCGCCCGCCCGGCGCCAGCTCGCCGATACGAAATCCGATGTGGACCGAGCCCTGCTCCCGTCCGATCAGGTCGGCGCGCCTGAAGCTCTCGGAGCGGCCCGCATGGCTCGCGGGCGTTTCGTACAGCGAATCGGTGATTTCACGAAATGAGTGCATGGTTGGGTTTCCTTTCAATGAAAAAAAGTTATTATCAAGCTTATGCTCACCCGGCGTGTCAGTCGCCCTCGCGGTTATTGCCCCCCTACTGCATGGGCGAATAGTCCGTCGGCCGGAGGATGACGGTGTCGGTCCTCAGGCTGAGGCCCTGGAAGCGGCCCATGAGTTTTTTGAACTCGGGGTCGGCGACGAGGGAGCTCTGAGCCCGCTCGTACTGGGCCCAGTCCTCGAAGGCGGTGATGGAGACCACGCATGGCGAGGGGCCGATTTCGGTCTTCCAGTAGCCGACGACCTTGATGCCGTGTTTTTCGAAAAAGGGAATCGCCTCGCGGCGCAGTTCGTGGAATTCGTTCATCTTGCCGGGCGCGACGTGGTGTGTGCGAAGGGAGTGGAGCATGAGCGATCCTCCGGATGGCCGAAACGGCCTACTTGGATGTGAGAGCGAATTTTTTCACCTTGATCTTGCCGGCTTTCTTCCGGGCTTGGGCCAGGTCGTAATCCATCTGCATCCCGAGCCATACCTCCGGGCTGCTGCCGAAAGCCTTCGAAAGCCGTATGGCCATCTCCGGGGAAACACCGTTTTTCCCGTTGACCAGATTGCTCAGGGTCAGCCGGGTGACGCCAAGAATCTCCGCGCCCTTGGTGATGGTCAGGTCTAGAGGTTCCAGGCAGTCGTGCTTCACGAGCTTCCCGGGGTGTGGCGGGTTCTTCATGCGAGTCATTTCAGTCTCCTAATGGTAATCGGTTAAATCTACGTCGTAGGCGTCGCCCTGTTCCATCCTGAAAGTGATGCGCCAGTTGACTGTAACCGTCGTGGCCCAATGGCCTTTCATGCCGCCTTTCAGCGGGTGCAGGCGGAAGCCGGGAAAGTCCATATCCTCCGGCTTGCCGGCCCTGTTCAGGGCGGCGAGGATACGCCTTATCTTGTCTACATCCTGTGCGGAAACCCGGCTCCGGTCGTCCCTTTCAAACAGCCTTCTCAATCCACGATGTTTAAATCCTTGAATCATGGCCGTAGTGTATAGTATATATATTCAGTATGTAAATCTTTTTCAGGGGTGAGGTTGCCAGATGATCGAAAGCGCGGAGGCGGTCCCCCCGCGTCCCCCCCGCCGTCAACGAGCAGCGACTCGCCGGTGACGAGGTTGCTGGCGGCGGAGGCGAGGAAAACGCAGGGCCCCACGAGCTCTTCCATCAGGCCGAGGCGGCCCATCGGCGTCCGGTCGCGGATGGCACCGAATACCACGGGGTCATCGACCAGGGACTTGGTGAGCGGGGTCTCGGTGAAGGTGGGGCAGATGGCGTTGACCTGGATGTTTTCCTTCGCCCACTCGACGGCGAACGAGCGGGTGAGCGAGATGACGCCCCCCTTGCTCGAGGCATAGGGGCCGTAAGTCTGCCGGTGTGGGTTTCGGAAGACAGACCAGCCCATGAGCGAGGCGATGTTGATGACCTTTCCGCCGCCCGTTTTTTTCATCTCATCGCCCGCGCGGCGGGTGATGAAAAAAAGACTCTTGAGGTTGAGGTCGAGAACGCGGTCCCAGTCCTCCTCGGACACCTCGTCCATTTTCTTGCGCACGTTGGTCCCCGCGTTGTTGACCAGGATCGTCAGCCCCCCGAGGCCCGCCGCAGCCTCGCTCACCATCCGGTCCACCGAATCGCCCTCGGTGACGTTTGCCTCGATGGGGACGCACTTTCGCCCCAGCGCCTCGATCTCGCGGCGGCCCGCGTCCGCCCCGGAGAGATCGATGTCGGCGAGGGCGACGTCCGCGCCCGCCCGGGCGAGGCCGATGGCGAGCGTCAGGCCGATGCCCCGGCCCGCGCCGGTGACGAGGGACTTTTGGCCCGTGAGATCGAATAGAGGATGGGACATGGGATTTCCCCCTTGAGGAATGCGGAATAATAAAATGCCGTTTTCAGGATTCTCCCCCTCGGGGGGAGGCGGGTCAATCGGGGGAAGGACCGGGCATGAGCAGCTCGCCCGCCGCTACTTCCTCGAAAAAAGATTCCAGAGAATTGTCAGGACGATGCTGACGACGATCGAGGTGACGATCGGGAAGTGAAAGCTCCAGTTTTTTCCGCGCAGGCGAATGTCGCCCGGAAGGCGGCCGAGCCAGGGGTCAAGCCAAGGAAGCCTGGGGCCGAATGTCATCAGGGCGCCGATGGCCGCGAGGGCGAGCCCGGCGATGAGAAGTGTCTTGCCGATGTTGCCGAGCGGGCCGGACGGGTCGCCTGGGTCCATTTCGCCGCGCTACCCGGTTTCCCCGATTTCGGAATCGCCAGCTTCGGAATCGCCGTCTTCGGAATCCCCGGCGGCGGGCCAGAGCTCGTCCTGGAGCCCCTCGGGAACTTTCAGGCTGAGGTGGGCGAAGGCGGCCGGAGTCGCCCGGCGGCCGCCGCGCGTGCGCTGGACGAAGCCCGTGCGGAGCAGGTAGGGCTCCACCACGTCAACGAGGGTGTCGCTCTCCTCGTTCATGGTGGCGGCGATGGCTTCGACACCCACCGGGCCGCCCGCGTACTGCTCGATGATGGTGCGGAGATAGCGCCTGTCGAGGGCGTCGAGACCCATCTCGTCCACGCTGTCCATCGCCAGCGCTTCGCGGGTGGTATCGAGCGATATGGCGCCGTCGCGCCGCGCCTGGCTGAAGTCGCGGACCCAGAGAAGAAGCCGGTTCGCCGTCCGGGGGGTGCCTCGGCTCCGGCGGGCGAGCTCGAGCGAGGCGCCATCCTCGATGGGCAACTCCAACCGCCCGGCGCTCCGCGTGGTAATCACCTGAAGCTCTTCCTCGGAGTAAAAATCGACGTGATAGACCCGCTCGAAGCGATCACGCAGGGGAGGCGAAAGGGCGCCGGGCCGGGTGGTGGCGCCCACTATCGAGAAGCGCTTGAGATTGATTTTGATCGACCGGGCCATCGGGCCCTGCTGTGAGATGAAGTCCACCTCAAAGTCCTCCATCGCCGGGTAGAGGTATTCCTCGACCGGTCTCGGCATGCGGTGGATTTCGTCGATGAAAAGTACGTCGCCCGCCTGGAGATCGGTGAGAATCCCCACCAGGTCGAAGGGCCGGGAGAGCGAGGGGCCCGATGTCTTGACCAGGCGCGAGCCCATCTCCTGGGCGATGATGTGGGAAAGGGTGGTTTTGCCCAGCCCGGGCGGGCCGTGAAAAAGAACGTGGCCCACCGATTCGCCGCGTGCGGCGGCGGCGTCGAGGGTGATCTGGAGCTTATCGACGAGATTCTGCTGGCCGACGTACTGATCGAGCCGGGAGGGGCGGAGCGAGGAGAAAACCCGCTCCTCCGCCGGGCTGACTTCCCGGGCCGAGACGCGCCTTTCGATGACCACGGCGACTCCTTTACCGCCTGAGGCGGAAAACTTCCTCTAAAACGGCGGGTATCTCCGCCTCGGGGCCCAGCGACACCCGCGCGCGGCTGATTAACTCCTCGGCCTCGGTTGTGCGCAGTCCGAGCTGGCCGACGAGGATCGCCATCGCCTCGGCGTTCTGGCCCATGGCTTCGGGTTGCTCGGGGCGGGCGTCCTCCACCCCCGCCGAAAGCCCCAATTCCGCGAGTTCGTCGGCGAGCTTGGAGATGATCTGCTCCGCCTTTTTCTTTCCGATTCCCTGGAGCTTCGTCAGGGTGCCCATGTCGCGGGCGAGGATCGCCGCCGCGATTCGCTCGGGCGGGAGACCCATCGCCCGGACGCCGCTCCGGGGGCTGAGGCCCGGCACCTTGATGAAGCGAAGGAAAAAGTCGCGCTCGGCGGCCGTGAGAAAACCCACAAGCCGGGGAACGAGGGTTTGGCCCGCCGCCACGTTGCCCTCGAGATAGTGATGGGTGTGAAGCTCGACCGGCTCCCGGGCGTCCATGAGGGCCTGGAGCTCGGAAAGGGCGTAGGCTCCCACCTGGGTTTCGTAGCACAGGCCCGCGCCCGTGCGCACGACGACGCTTTCGTCGAGAATCTCGACGACCTCGCCCGATATGCGCCGGATCATTGGTTCACCGCCGGGGCGGCGCCGGAGCGGCGGATGGTGCGGTCGATGAAACAATAGGCCGCGGCCACCGCGTCGGCGAAATCGTTCGGCTCGGGGAGCTTGTCGAGTTCCAGCCGCTGCTGCACCATCCGCTGAACCTGGGCCTTCGAGGCGCGGCCGACGCCGACGAGGGATTTTTTAATCTCGGTCGCCGCAAAGCTGTGGACGGAAATTCCGGCCTGGGAGGCGGCCAGGAATATCACCCCGCGGGCGTGGCCCATGATGATCGAGGTGCGGGGGTGATTGTAGTGCGCGTAAAGGTCCTCGACGGCCATGACGGCGGGTTCGAGGGCGGCGATGATCTCGGACAGTTCGCGGTGGAGCTCTCCGAGGCGCTCCTCGAAGGGGGCCCGCTCGTTGCTCCTCAGGACGCCGCCGTCCACGAGCCGTGGCTCCGCGAAGGGGTCCGAGACGGCGAGAACGGCATACCCGGTCACACCGAGGCCCGGATCGACCCCTAGGATGCGGTAGGAACTGTCGGTGTCAGGCAAGGTGGCCTCGCCCGGGCGGTGGGAGAGGGGGAGGCGGCTCAGGCGGAAACCTTGGCCATCTCCTCCTCCGAGATATCGAAATTGGCGTAGACGTTTTGAACGTCGTCGTTGTCCTCGAGCGTCTCGATGAGCCGGAGCATCTGCTCGGCGGGTTTTCCCTCGAGTTTGATCGTGGTTTTCGGAATCATTGAAATATCGGCGGTTTCCATGGGAACTTGGTTTTTCTCGAGCGCCGCGCAGATATCTTCATAGGCCTCGGGTTCGGAGGTGACTTCGTAGTGCCCGTCGGCGGGTTCCATGTCGTCGGCCCCGGCTTCGAGCACGATCTCGAGGAGGCTGTCCTCGTCCACGCCTGTCTCGGGGATGAGAAAAAGGCCTTTTTTATCAAAATTCCAGGCCACGGCGTTGGGCTCGGCGAGATTTCCCCCTCTGCGCGAGAGAATATGGCGGACCTCGGAGCCCGTCCGGTTGCGGTTTTCGGTGAGGACGGAGATGAGGATGGCGACGCCGCCGGGCCCGTAGGCCTCATAAGTGAATTCCTCGTAGACGACCCCTTCCATGTCGCCCGTTCCCTTGGAAATGGCGCGGGTGACGTTGTCCTGGGGCATGTTGGCGCTCTTGGCGTTTTGAATGGCCATCCGAAGGCGGGGGTTGCCGTCCGGGTCGCCTCCGCCCATTTTCGCGGCGACGGTGATCTCCCGGATCAGCTTGGTGAAGATTTTACCCCGCTTGGCGTCCAAGGCGCCCTTTTTTCGCTTGATGGTGCTCCATTTGGAATGGCCCGACATGGCGTTCGATCTCCAGGGGTATATAACAGGGCCGGTTCCGGAAGTGCGCCAAAGGAAATGGCCGGCCCATGCAACACACGGAATTATAGCTTTTTTCTAGCATGCCCCGGAAGGCGAAGTAAAGGAAAAGACCGGCGGGCCCTTTCTCCCGGTGACCTCCGGGAGGGGAAACAAAGCGGCTTTTCGCGCCGGACCGTAATGGACATAGCGGTGTGGCAATGCTATTTTTTCGGTCGAAATTCCCTTGAAGGCATTGGTTTTACTTTGTGAACGGGGATTTTACCATTGGACCTCATCGGACGCGGCGTCAAGACGCTCCAGATTGAAGCCGATGCGCTGGGCCGGTTGCCCGGGCGCCTGGGGAAGGATTTCGTCCGGGCGGTCGAACTCATCATCGCCTGCAAGGGCCGAGTCGTCGTGACCGGAATGGGAAAAAGCGGTCTGGTTGGACAGAAAATCGCCGCGACGCTGGCGAGCGTCGGGGCCCCCTCGTTTTTCCTTCATCCCGCCGAAGGTGTCCACGGCGACCTGGGGATGGTGACACGCGATGATGTAGTGATTGTTCTTTCCTTTAGTGGGGAGACGGATGAGGTTCTTCGGTTGCTTCCGGTTTTCGGGCGGCTGGGGATTTCGATCATCGCCATCACCGGGGGGGTGGAATCGACGCTGGCTAAAGAGGCCCGGGCCGTTCTCGATGTTTCGGTGGACGAGGAGGCTTGTCCGATGAACCTGGTTCCCACCGCGAGCAGTACGGCGACGCTGGCGATGGGAGATGCGCTGGCCATGGCCGTGCTGGAGGCCAACAGGTTTCGCGAGGAGGATTTCGCGGATTTTCATCCGGGCGGCTCCCTCGGCAGAAAGCTCATCCGGGTCCGGGACCTCATGGTGACCGGGGAGGCCGTTCCCCGGGTCGCCGTCGATGCGCCCTTGAATGAGGTGACCCGCGAGATGAGTTCGAAGGGGCTCGGAATGACCTGTGTGGTCGATGGCGCGGGCGGCCTGGTCGGGGTGATTACGGACGGGGATTTGCGGAGGGCGCTGGAGCGGTCGAACGGGAATCTTCGCGCGAATGCCGCCGGATTGATGACTCCTTCGCCCGGCACGGTTCGGGGGGACATGATGGCGGCGGCCGTGCTTCAGATGATGGAGGAAAAATCGATTACATCGCTGATTGTCGTGGATGGGGAAGGGCGAATCTCCGGAGTGATCCACCTGCATCATCTTTTACGCGCAGGGGTTATTTAAGAGAAATAAAGAGGATTATTAGTTAAATTATTGCGAAATTGTGAATTTTGGTCCTTTTTGAGGCCCCAGTCACTATTTGTCATAAGGGAACCTCTAAAAACCGTCTAACTTCCCCCGATTTTGTGTTATCGCAGCATTTTAGCCACAATTCATACCCATTTTCCATTTTATCTTCGGCCATCGG
>NYYB01000205.1 GCA_002685755.1 Nitrospinota bacterium | reverse complement strand
TGAGAACGACATCGATAAAACCTCTGGTCTCGGCCATCATACGTTCGGTAATTTCCAGGCGAATTTCGAGAATCCTGTCCAGCAGGGCGTGAACGAATTTTTTGTTCATTACGAGATCGGAGAAAAAATCTCCGAACCCGCGTATTCTCGCGGCTTCCTGCCAGAAAGTCGCGCGCGGCGAAAATACGACGGAATAATCGGTCTCCTCGTGGAGCTTACGCGCCCGTTCTCGAAGACCCCGGAAGCGCCCGGGGTCCTTCGGGTCGGGCCATTGAAACTGACGGAGCGCCTCGAGCGTTCCGTTCTCGTCTCCCTCGAAGTGCCCTTTCAGCAAAAAATAGGAGTTCGATTCTTCGGGACGCTGCCACTGGATGCCCCATTCGTCCTGGTAAGTGAATGGGTCGATCTCGATATCCGTCCAGTTGTCCGGGGCACCGGGATCGAGAGGGCGAGTGTCGATCCCGAATTTCCGGAGGATTTCCTCGTCGACATGAGCGACCTGGCCCTGCTTTGCCATGATGCGAGTTTCAGAATTTGACCCGAGATGTCGTTTCAGTTTTTCATAGGCCATTCCCGCGATACTGGTAACCGCAGTAGAGCCGAAATCGAAGGGAACACGGTCGGGTTCCTTGTGTTCCATCGCCATGCGTACACGCTCGCGCGGCGTCAGGCTGGTTTTTTTTGACAACACGAAATTTTTCTCCTGTCTCCAGGACGGCTCTCAGTATTCACCATATTCCAACGCCGCCTCGAACATCGCGCAGACGTTTTCGGGCGGCACCTCGTCTTGGATGTTATGGACGAAATTCAAAACATATCCCCCGCCTTCGCCCATATCGTCTATGCGGCGCTTCACTTCCTCAAAAACCTCGTCTCTAGTTCCGAAGGGAATGACGCGTCCCGTATCGACTCCACCCCAGAAGAAAAGATCCTGGCCGAATTCGCGTTTCAGGCGCTTGGTGTCCCCCATGTTCTTGGCCGAAACCTGCACCGGGTTCAGCCCATCAATCCCGATTTCAATCAGATGAGGAAGGAACATGTCAATACATCCGTCACAGTGATAGAGAATCTTCGCGTCGGGGGCTCCTTTTCTTACCGCGTCGAAGAGAATTTTCTGCCTGGGCTTTATGAACTCTTCGTACATCGGCACGGAGAGCATGGGACCGTTCTGCGTTCCAAGATCGTCGCCGGTGAGGATGACGTCCACATATCCATCGACTTCGACCAGCGACCGCTCGGTCATATCGAGGCGGATCTCGAGAAGTTTGTCGAGGAGTTCGTGGACGAATTTCTTGTTCGTAACCAAATCCGAGTAAAAATCGCCGAACCCGCGAATCCATTCGGCATCCGCCCAGAAGGTCGCGGCGGAAGTGAACACAACCGAATAATCCGTATCCTCGTGGAGCTTCCGAGCACGCTCGGCGAGCCCCCGGTAGCGCCCCGGGTCCTTCGGGTCGGGCCACTGGTAGCGGCGGAGCGCTTCGAGCGTTCCGTTTTCGTCCCCTTCCAAGCCTCCCTTGAGGAGAAAATAGGAGTTCGACTCCTCGGTCCGCTGCCACTGAACGCCCCACTCGTCCTGGTAGGTGAGCTCATCGACCTCGATGTCGCGCCAGTTGTCCGGGGCGCCAATCATGAGGGGGCGCGTATCCACCTGAAACTTTTCGAGAATACGTTCATCGACGAAAGCCACCATGCCCTGTTTCGCCAGAATTTCCGTTTCGGATTCGACACCGAGATGTTTCTTCAATTTCTCGTAGGCCAACCCGGCGATGCTGGTGACCGCCGTGGAGCCGAAATCAAACGGAACGCGGTCGGGCTCCTTGTGATTCATCGCCCGGCGCATCCGCTCCCGCGGCGTAAGTTTTCCATTTGATGGAGTCATGTTCCGTCCTCGCGTTGAATCCTGCCCGCTCAGGGCCGAAGCGCGGCGTGTAGTTCCTTGAACCGCTCCACCGCAAGCGGAGCTTCCTTGGCGTAACCGTTCGCCCCGATATTAGCCGCAAAAATCTCATCCAGCGGGGCGCCGCCCACCATGATTCCAACCTCCTCCCCGAAGGAAGCCTTACGAATGGTTTCGATGATGGCCCCCATCCGATTCATCGTTGTCGTTAGAAGGGCAGACATACCCAAAATACGGGCACCGGAGTTTTCGAGGGCTTCGATAAATTGTTCTGCGCTCGTATTGACGCCCAGGTCAATCACATCGAACCCCGCCCCACGAAGCATCATGCACACGAGATTCTTGCCGATATCGTGCATGTCGCCCTTAACGGTTCCCATCACCACCTTTCCCAGCGGCTCTACTCCCGTGGCCTCCAGCAGCGGCCGGAGAATCTCCATGGCCGCGTTCATTGCCTTGGACGCCGCCATGAGCTCGGGAATGAACACCTCGCCTCGCCCAAACTGATCCCCCAGTTTCTCCATTCCCGGACTCAATCCCTCATTCAGAATGGGGACCGGGCCGCGGCCCGCCTCCAAGTCTTCCCGGACAAGGCGAATCACATTTTCCCGGTCCCCTCGAATGATTCCTTCAGTTAATTCCTGGTTACGAGACATCATTCTCTCCCATCGCTTAGCTTTCCTCCGATCCTTGTTCTCCCGACCCCTTCATGGCTTCGATCATGGCCTGAATGTGCACGGGCGTGGTGCCGCAACATCCGCCAATGTAGCGGATACCGAGGTCTGAACAACGCCTGGCGTGATCGGCCATCCGCTCCGGACCGGCCTCGTAGACAACTTGATTCCCTTCCATTTTGGGAACCCCCGCATTCGCCTGGATGATCAAGGGAAACCCGCTGGGGGCCCGGAACATTTTTCCCGCGATTTCCTCCATTTCATTCGGTCCGTTCCCGCAATTCGAACCGAACGCCTGAACCCCGAAACCGGCGACCGCCCTGACGGCCTCTTCCGGGGAGGTTCCCATCATTGTTCGTCCGTGCGTGTCGAAGGTCATTGTACAGAAAACGGGAAGGTCGCATACAGCCCTGGCGCCCTTGATCGCCGCGCGGACCTCCTCCAGATCGCTCATCGTTTCGATCAGAATGACATCCACGCCGCCTTCGGCAAGCGCGGCACACTGCTCGGCAAAATCATCTTTCGCCTCATCGAAGTGAAGGTCGCCTACAGGCTGCAAGAGGGAACCTGTGGGTCCCACCGAACCGGCGATGATCACCTCACGTTCCTGGGCATCCGCTGCCTGTCGGGCGGCAGCGGCACCCGCCTTGTTCCACTCGAAAACCTTATCGCCGGCATCATGAAGTGCGAGACGGAGGCTGTTGCCCCCGAACGTGTTAGTCGTGATAACGTCGGAGCCTGCCCGAAGATAGGCCTCATGCACGGATCGGACCGCGTCCGGATTCTCTCCGTTGAGGCGCTCCGGTGCATCACCGGGTTCCAGCCCGGTAGCCTGGAGCATGGTTCCCATGGCGCCATCTCCCACAAGAACACCCTCTCCATCCAGCCATTTCTCATATAATAAATTCGCCATATCGTCCTAAAGTGAGCAATATATTTTGGCCGCAAGCATGATAGAAAACCATTCAGCGAAAATGGCCCATGCGGGGATATCACCCGCTCCGTGGATGGCCGAAATCTAATCGTCGATCATGGCCACCGCACGCACGGGAGTACCCGAAATTCCCCGATACTTGATGGGGAGCACCGAGAGCTTGAAGCTGTGAGGCTGGGGAATTTGATCGAGATTCACCAGGTTCTCCATGTGACAATAGTCTTTCTCCAGCATGACCCGGTGGGCTTCATAGTAACGGCGCGTTTCGTGCATTTTCCAGATGGGAATGTCCCATCCGCTCGCGTCGATGCCCATCACCCGCACTCCGTTGTCGATCAAGTAATGGGACGCCTCGGCGCTCATGCCCGGTTGTTGGTCCAGAAAGTCCTCGCTTGTCTCCCAGTCTTTGCTGGCGCCGGTGTGGATGAGAACAATATCGAGGGGCTTCAGGGTGTAGCTGATTTTCTTCAAGGCTTCTTCTATGTCCGCCGCCGTGATCGCATAGCCGCTCTCTTTGTCCGTGAAGTCGAGAACGACACCGTCCGAGAAGCACCACTCCAGCGGAATCCGCTCCGTGGTAAACCCGTCGGGATTCGTATGGAAAGGCGCATCGATATGCGTTCCCGCATGGTCGCTCATGAAAATGACAAAATGGTTCGGTACGATGTCCGCGCCGTATTTATCCGTCCCCAGGCGCTTGGCCACAGTCTGCCAGTCTTCGTCCAGAGCCAGGTTCGGTCCGGGCAGGCCAGGATAGATGGGCATCCCTCGGTAGAGTTCCATGCTTAAATCTATTATCCGCATACCTTTCTCCTTTCATAACGGCATATAAGCCCCGATCAAAACCGGGGTGGATTTTTCATGGCTCGGATGCGGGCAAAGCCGCCTTAGGGGGGCTCTTCGGCCCGGTACATCTTGCAGAGGATCCCGCGCAACTGAGGGCCTCCATAGAGAGGGTCGAAACCCTGCCCCGGGTCGTTGCGCGTGATGACATTCTGGTTCGAGATCCGGAAACCGTAATCGGGTCCCTCACGCTCGGGATACCACCAGCAGGTCTGGCTACACACAACGCGAGGATGAAGACCTCCGGAAACCCTGGCGCGCTGACGGATCTTCCCCTGTTTCGTCTCTATCCATACCCAATCGCCATCCGCGACATCGAGCTCACCCGCGGTATCCGGGTGGAGTTCGACGAGAGGGTCGGGGTTTCGCTTCCGAAGCTCGGGTATTTGATGGTGCTCGGAGTGAAAGAATTCCGGGGTTCTCCGGCTCGTCAATATCAGCGGATACTCCCGCGCCAACTCTTCGTTCAGGGGAGTCTCCTCAGGGGGCTCCACGTAAAACGGAAAGGGGTCGTGGCCCGAGAGACGAAAAGTGCTCTGGAAGACCTCTACCCGCCCAGTGGGAGTCGGGAATCCGCCTCCATTCCGGAAGTAGTCGGTTTCATATTTCCGGTAGTGCTGGGGGAAGAGCACGTTCCCCTTTTCCTTGAATTCTTCCCAGGTGAGACCCGCCCCTTTTATCCGCCAGTCGAGATACTCTCCGGTGGTTTTCCAAGGGAAAGCCTCGTCGAGCCCAAGCCTATTGGCTAGTTCCAGAAGAATGTCCTCATCGTCCCGGCACTCACCGGGCGGCTCTGTCACCTTTTTTCGCGCAAACATGCCGAACCGGTAGTAAGGACCGTTAATCTGTTCTCGCTCGAGCCACGTGGTCGTGGGAAGAATCAGATCGGACAGGGCCGCTGTCGGTGTCATAAAAAGATCAACGCACAGCGAGAAAGGAATCTTGTGCATCACCTTTTCAGCCGTATCGGAGTTTTCCGCCGAGAGGAGAAAGTTGTGGCCGATGATGAAGAGGACTTGGGGGATGAGCTCGCCCGAGACGATAGCACGGTTGACGAGCGAACCGTGTGTCATGCCGAGGATGGGAAACTGACCGGCTCCGTAGCGGTCCTGCATCTTTTTGGAACCTTCGGGCAGCTGCATGGGCCTGTCGTGCTCGGGCGAGAAAGGATCGACCCACGGGCCCTGCTCCCAAATTGCCATACCGCCGGGCACGTCGAGGTTTCCCGTCAGGGCCATCAGGAGAATCGCGGACTGCATCGCTTGGGAATTGTTCACTCCCTGGTGATCCAGGGCATCGCCCCATTGAATGACGGCGGGTTTCGTCGTGCCAAAGAGAAGCGCGGCCTCTCGGATCTTCTCTGCGGGAATCCAAGTGATTTCACTGACTCTTTCAGGCGTGTATTGACAAACCCTCTCCTTGAAAAATTCCCAGGCGGGACGGACGGATACATCGTCAACTACATACCGGCCCGTGAGTGCGGGCCGCGTGCATTCATCGGGGCGAACTGCTTTTTCTTTTTCCGCGTCCCATACCCGGAAGCCGTCCTCGCTATCGTCCCCGTCCTGGACGAACAGATCCTCCGAATCCTCCCGGACGAGGTATGGGGCGTTTGTCCAACGGGCGGCGAAGTCGAGGGCGAAAAGTCTTGCCTCGAGGAGAACATGGAGAAAACCGAGAGCTAGCGCACCGTCGGTGGCGGGCCGAATCCGGAGCCAGTGATCGGCTCGCTTTGCCCAGTGGGTCTCAACCGGGTCGATGACGATGAGCCGGGCGCCCGCCTTGAGAGCGGGGGTGAGTCGGCCTCCGATCATGCCGTCGGCATTGTTGAAGGGGTCGTTTCCCCAGATGAGGATGCAGCTGGGAAGCCGGCCGCCGAAACCATAAAAGTCGGCGACGGGAATCTTGGTGCCGAGGGTATGCTTGCAGACCGAGATCCGGGGAAAGTAGCAAAGAGGAGAGCGTCCGACGTTGAGGACGGCGCCCAATGCGTTGAAAAAACGATTGCCGAAATTGTTCCACTCGCGGCCCGTGCCGCATGCTTTTGCAATGTATTCCGGGCCATGTGTTTCGATGGTCTCCCTGCACTTAGCCTCGACCAGATCGAGCGCCTCTTTCCACGAGATACGCTTCCACTTCCCCGAACCGCGGGGGCCATCCCGGAGAAGAGGATAAAGGAGTCGATCGGGGTGTCCGGAATACGAAATCGATGCGCGCCCCTTCGGACAGATGTAGCCCAGGTTAGTGATGCAATCGGGGTCGCCCTTGATTTTCTTGGCAACTCCACCCTCGACTGTGACAAGAACACCGCATGACCCATGGCACATACGGCACATGGTTCGGATGGTTTGAGTGGAGGAAGCCGACGGAGAGGACTCTGCACGCATCATACGGAATCCTTATCATTGCCTTAGATGCTCGAAATGGGTCTGTCCGCGAACTGGGAAATTAGCCAGTCCAAACAATAGACTACTACGTCCTATTTACAAGCCTGTCCTGTGCATGGAGAATCGGAAATTCTAGCTGATAATCATACTTTTCCTCGCCTTGCGTCGAAAGGCAATTCTTCCAAACTTCTCCCGCCATGCCGATTCTTTTCCTGAACCAGACTCTATTCTTGAACAAACGCGATCCGGAAGAGAAACCGGGAGAGTTTCAGGATTACTACAACGTCCATCGGGTTCACAAAGCCCTGAATCTAAAAACCCCCGAGGAAGCCGCCGGGAAAAAGATGAGAGAGCTCCGCGCTATTTACGGATGGTGCCGAAGCTGAAACCCGTGATGAGGTGTTTCTGGATCAGGACGCCGAGGATGACAACTGGGATGGTGATCACTGTGCCAATCGCCGCCTGGGGGCCGTATAGCCTTCCCTCGACCGCGCTCTGGAATTTATTGAGCAGGACGGGAAGAGTGGACACATTCGGCTGAGTCAGCGTCAGAGCGAGCAAAAACTCGCTCCAGTTCAGGATGAAGATGAAAAGGAAAGTCACCACCATCCCCGGAGCGACCAGGGGGATAACCACGCGGCGGAGGGTATAGAGCCGGCTCGCCCCCATGATCCGTGCGGCATGCTCGAGGGTGTAGGGCACTTCATCGATGAAACTCAGCATCATCCAGATGACGAAAGGAAGCGTTGTCGCGGTGTAGAGGAACCCTAAGCCAATATAAGTGTCTATCAGAGTAAACCGGAAGCCGAAAACCGCCTCGGTCGCGAACGGTATCAGTATGGCATAGTACATCACGATGGGAATCGCGATGACGATGGGCGGGACCATCCGGATGGTCAGGATCATGTAGCGGAAATACTTCCCCCCGACACTGAACCGGGAAATCGAGTAGGCCAGAAACGTCCCCAGCAGAAGCGCGGCCAGGGAGCTGAGGGAGGCGATGAACATCGAGTCGCCCACCGCGCCCCAGATGTTGTAGGCCTGCTCGGTGGCCTCACGGCTG
>NYYB01000140.1 GCA_002685755.1 Nitrospinota bacterium | reverse complement strand
GGCGCGGGCCGAGTCTCGGTTTTTTGGGGGAGGCAGGCCTCGTGAAAATCGCGAATTCGCCCGGCGGCAAGCTCAAGCGCTTCCCGCGCCTCGGCCGGGAGCGCGCCCAAGGCCTCCTTCAAAGTCGCCTCGGGGACGGGGATCCGGTCAGGGCTTATGACTACGTCGTCGAAAGTTTTTGTGTACTGAACGAGCGCAAGATCGCCGTGGTTGCGAACGCCATCGAGGATAGGGGCGACCTTCTCCTCGGCCCCCATGAAAATCGTCTCGCCCGCGAAGGGGAGCGCTTCCAGCGAGGCGGCGGCATCCGCATCCCCCCAACGAATCCGCCTCATTTCCGCGTCCCCTTTCCGGGTTTGCACACTTTTTTCATCGAGGAGATGAACTCGCTCACACGGCCGTGCTTGGTCTTCAGGCTGGCGCGGTTAACAATGAGACGGGCGGTGGCGCTGAAAATCTCCCGGATCGGAGTCAGCCCGTTCGCCAGGAGGGTACCGCCCGAAACCACCAGGTCCACGACGGCGTCCGCCACCCCGGTCGCCGGGGCAATCTCGACGTTTCCATAGAGATAGATCGTCTGGACCTGGAGACCATGGTCCTCGAAATAGCGGGCCGCAATCACGGGGAATTTCGTCGCGATGCGAAGATTCACCTTTCGAGACAAATCCTCCCAACTCACCCCATCTGGGGCGGCCACCATGAGGCGGCAGGGCGCGAAGCGCAGATCGAGCGGTTCGTAGACCCCGCTTCTCTGCTCGAGGAGAACATCCTTGCCGATGATGCCGAGGTCCGCCGCCCCGCGCTCGACGTAGGTGGGCACGTCGTAATTCCGCAGAATCAGCACCCGCGCCCCCGTTTTCCGGTCGTCGTGGATGAGGGAGCGGGATTTGTCCGATATCGCCTTCGACAGCAAACCGGCCTCGAGGAGACGCTCCATCGCCGTGGTGAATATCCGGCCCTTTGGCAACGCAATCGTCAGACCGTTTTTCCCGTTTTCGGTATCGCTCATTCGCTCACCCGTTCGATTTCCGCGCCCAGGGTTCTCAGGCGCTCCTCAATCCGCTCGTAGCCGCGGTCGATATGGTAAACCCGGCGGACTATCGTATCACCTTTTGCGGCCAGCCCCGCGAGGACCAGAGATGCGCTCGCCCGCAGGTCCGTCGCCATGACATGAGCCCCGGCAAGAGACTCGACACCCTCGACATGCGCCGTGCGGCCGTCGGTGGCGATGTTCGCCCCCATCCGGACGAGCTCGGCCGCGTGCATGAAGCGGTTCTCGAAAATGGTCTCCGAGATGGCGCACGATCCTCGCGCCAGCGTCATCAGCGTCATGAACTGGGCCTGAAGATCGGTCGGAAACCCCGGATAGGCGGCGGTCTTGATGCTCACGGGTTGGAGGGGGCCGTTCGCGAGAACGCGCACCCAATCGTTTCCCTCGGTGACGTCGAGACCCGCCTCGCGGAGCCGGAGCGTCAGCGAGCGCACGTGCTCGGGGATGCAGCGGTGGATCGTCACGTCTCCGCCCGTGATGGCCCCCGCGATCATGAAGGTTCCTGTTTCGATGCGGTCCGGAGGGACGCCGACCTCATAGCCGCCGAGCCGATCAACCCCCTCGATCTCGATGATCGGTGTCCCGGCGCCCGTCACCCGCCCGCCCATCTGATTCAGCAGATCAGCGAGGATGGACACCTCGGGCTCCTGGGCGGCGTTTTCGAGCACCGTCGTCCCCTCGGCGAGCGCTGCCGCCATCATCAGGTTCTTGGTCCCCGTCACGGTCACCATATCGAAGGAAACGCGAACGCCCTTTAGCCGCCCGGCTCGTGCGTCGATATACCCGTCCTTGATCGAAATTTCCGCCCCCATGGCCTCGAGGCCCTTGAGGTGCTGATCGATGGGGCGCGCGCCGATGGCGCATCCCCCCGGCAGGGAAACCTGCGCCCTGCCGAAGCGGGTGAGCAAAGGCCCGAGCACCATGACCGAGGCGCGCATCGTCCTCACCAGGTCGTAGGGCGCGGTTCCGGTGCGGACCTCCGAGGTGTCGATGGCGATCCGCCGGGGTGCGGGCCGCTCGATTCGAAGGCCGAACTCGGCGAGGAGTTTAAGAAAGGTTTCCGTGTCGCGGAGGTTGGGCACCCGGCTCAACCGGCAGGGCCCGTCCGCGAGAAGGGAGGCCGTCAGAATCGGGAGTGTGGCGTTCTTCGAGCCAGCCGCCTCGACGCCGCCGCGAAGGGCCTTTCCCCCGTGAATCAGGAATTGATCCACTGTCTACACCGTTTCCGATTCGATGACGCGATCCCGCCCGGCAAGATCCCGGCGGACCATCGGCTCTCCATACGCGCGGGTGAGGCGCACCTCGGCCACGCACCAGGATATCTGCGCGGGATCCATCTCCATGAGGAGGATCCCCCCTCTTTTCAACCGGGCCGGGGCCTCATGAACAATCCGGCGAAGGAACCGCATCCCGTCCGGCCCGCCGTCGAGGGCCTCGCGGGGCTCGTAGCGCGCCACCTCGGGCATCAGACCTCCGATTTCGGATGAGGCAATGTAGGGGGGATTGGAAACCACGGCGTCGAATGACTCGTCCCCCGGGATTTTTTCGAACAAGTCGGAGCGGACGGGCTCGAAGCGGTCTTCCACCCCGTTTCGCAGCGCGTTCCGGACCGCCAGTTCCAGGGCCGGACCGCTCGAGTCCACCGCCACCACGCGAGCGCCGGGAAGCTCCTTCGCCAGGGCCACGCCGATGGCGCCGCTGCCCGTCCCCAGGTCGAGGATGCGCGGTGCGGCCGCCCCGCTCAGAAGCGCAGCGGCGCGTTCAACAAGGAGTTCGGTCTCGGGCCGGGTAATGAGGCCGGAGGGCTCCGCCCCGAAGGGGAGCGACCAGAACTCCCGCTCGCCGAGGATGTAGGCCAGCGGTTCCCGCCTCACGCGTCTTGAGGCCGCTTCCGAGAGCCGGGCCTTCGCCTCGGGGGGCAAGGCTTCCTCCCCCCGCGACGCGAGATAGGAGCGATCGCAATCCAGCGCCCAGCAAAGTAGCGCAGCGGCATCGCTGGCCGCGCCCTCGATCCCCGCCTGGCCCAAGCGGCGCCTCAGGTGCTCGGATTCGGCGCCCACGGAGCCCTCGGGCCACCGGGATTCCTTTAGCGTCAAAGGATTCATTCGGCTTTTTCCTCCGGAGCGTCCTCCTCGAACTCCGCCAGCCGCTCGGCCTCGCGGGTCTCGATTACGCGCCGCACCATCTCGCCGATATCGCCTTCGAGAAAGCTGTCGAGACTGTGCTGGGTGAATCCGATGCGGTGATCGGTCACCCGATCCTGGGGGAAATTATAGGTCCTGATCCGATCGCTCCTGTCGCCCGAGCCTATCTGGCTCTTGCGCTCGGCGGAGCGCGCCTCGTTTAGCTTGCGCGTTTCAAAGTCAAGCAAGTGCGACAAGAGAATCTTCATCGCCTTGGCCTTGTTCTTGTGCTGGCTCTTCTCGTCCTGGCAGGTGACGACAAGGCCGGTGGGCTGATGGGTGATCCGGACGGCCGAGTCCGTGGTGTTCACGCTCTGGCCGCCGGGCCCCGATGAGCGGTAGACATCGATTCTGATATCGGTCTCGGGAACCTTCAGCTCAACTTCGTCGGCTTCGGGCAAGATGGCGACCGTCGCCGCCGAAGTGTGGATTCGCCCCTGGCTCTCGGTGACGGGGACCCGCTGAACGCGGTGGGTGCCGCTCTCGAATTTGAGTTGACTGTAGGCGCCCGCGCCCTTGATCAGGGCCACGACTTCCTTCATCCCCCCCAGGTTGTTTTCATTCCGGCTCAACTCCTCGACGGTCCAACTACGGTTTTCCGCATAGCGGGCATACATCCGGTACAGGTCGCCCGCGAAAAGCGCCGCCTCGTCTCCACCGGTGCCGGCGCGTATCTCGATGATGACGTTCTTTTCGTCATTGGGATCCCTGGGAAGCATCTGGCGGCGGAGGCGGAGTTCGATTTCCTCGAGCCGGGGCTCGTACATTTCAATCTCTTCTTTCGCCAGGTTGCCGATTTCGGTGTCGGAATCGTTCAGAAGAAGGCGCGCCTCGGCGAGTGTCTCGGTGCAGGAGCGCCACTCGTCGTAAATTTCGACGATCCGCGTGATCTCTTTATGCTCGCGGGCCGTTTGCTCGAATTTCTTGCGGTCTTTTATCAGGTTCGGATCGGAGAGGCGCTCCTCGAGAACCTTGTGTTTCTCGAGAATCTGATCGAGTTTCTCAAACATGGCGCTGAGGCTCCGTCCCCGCCGGGAGCGGGCTAGACGCCGGCGCGGGAGGCTGGGAACGCTCCGGAATCGGCCTCAAATCGAAAGGGGAAACTTAGGACTGCTCGGTTGACTCGGAAGCCGCCTCCGCTGCGGGGGCATGGGTATCCCCGGCAGGCGCTTCAGCCCCTGCCACGCTCGATTCGGCCTCGGCCGCGGGCGTTTCAACCTTGGCCGCGGGCGCTTCAACCTTGGCCGCGGGCGCTTCAACCTTGGCCGCGGGCGCTTCAGTCTCACTGGCGGCGGGGGCAGCCGCCTCCTCGGCGTCTTGGGCTGCCTTGAGGGCGGCTTGCTCCTCACGGCGGCGAATCCGGGCTTCTTCGCGCGCCGTCTTCTCGTCCGCGGCCTTCGTCTTCTCGCGCTCCTCGACCGCGGCGATTTCGGCCTGCCGCGCCTCCTGCTTACGCTTCCGTTTTGAGACGCGGATTTCCTTGCCCTGGAACTTTTTGACGAATTTCTCGACGCGCCCCTCGGTGTCGATAATACGGGACTGCTTGCCGGTATAGAAAGGATGGCAATTGGAACACACCTCGATGCGGATATTCTCCACGGTCGAATGAGTCTTGAATTCGGTTTGGCATCCGCTGCAGGTGACTGTCGTCTCATGCAATTCGGGATGAATTTCCGTTCTCATCGATTCTCGCTCCTTCCGCCGGGGGCGGCGTGATCGGACCTTCCGGCCCCCGCTCCCGAAAACTTCCAACAAATCCCCCCGGGACAAGCTACAGAGGGCGAAACCGATATCGCCACGCGGACGCCCTGGGACGCCTCATGGCGAGGAAGGCGTTTTTATACCGAAACTCCCTATCGTTGTCCACCACCAGGAAAGGGACCGAACTCCGGCCCTTCCAAGGGGGAAAAACGGAAATTCGCGGCGTAACGGCCGACCGGAGCCCCGCCTAACGCGACCACTTCCCCCCCCCTTCAACAGAGCAAGGAGAGAGCCTAGCTGTTCATCGAGAGCAGGAAGTCCTCGTTGGTATCCGTCTCGTTGACCTTCTCGAGGAGGAGTTCCATCGAGTCCACGCTGCCCAGGGGCTGCAGAACCTTCCGGAGCACCCACACCCGATTGAGGTCGGCCTCGGACATGAGGAGTTCCTCTTTCCGGGTGCCCGACTTGCTGATGTCGATCGAGGGGAAAACTCGCTTATCGGAGAGCTTGCGGTCGAGGTGGACCTCCATGTTGCCTGTGCCCTTGAATTCCTCGAAAATCACGTCGTCCATCCTGCTGCCGGTTTCGACCAGCGCGGTGGCGAGTATGGTGAGGCTGCCGCCCTCCTCGAGGTTCCGCGCCGCCCCGAAGAACCGCTTCGGGCGCTGGAGGGCGTTCGAGTCCACGCCGCCGGAGAGCACTTTTCCGCTTGGAGAGATAATGGTGTTGTGCGCCCGCGCCAGGCGGGTGATGGAGTCGAGAAGGATTACAACGTCCTTTTTATGTTCGACGAGCCGCTTGGCTTTCTCGAGGACCATGTCCGCGACCTGTACGTGCCGGGTTGCGGGCTCGTCGAAGGTCGAGCTGACCACCTCACCCCGGACCGAGCGCTCCATGTCGGTGACCTCCTCGGGCCGCTCGTCGATCAGCAATACGATGAGATGAGTGTCGGGAAAGTTGGTGGCGATGCTTTTGGCGATTGCCTGAAGGAGCATCGTCTTACCCGTTCGAGGGGCGGCGACGATGAGGCCGCGCTGACCGAAACCGATGGGCGTCATCAGGTCGAGTACGCGGATGCTGGCGTCCTTGGTGCCGTTGCTGGTGATTTCGAGATTAATGCGCCGGTCGGGGTATAAAGGCGTCAGGTTGTCGAAGAGGACCTTGTCCTTACTTGCCTCGGGCGGCTCGAAGTTTACTTGCTCCACTTTCAGGAG
Source organism: Nitrospinota bacterium (assembly GCA_002685755.1). GTDB lineage: Bacteria > UBA8248 > UBA8248 > UBA8248 > UBA8248 > UBA8248. The sequence continues at coordinate 3,499 of NYYB01000140.1, read as the reverse complement.
GGCAAAGTAGCGCTCCCCCTCCTTTGGCTGCCGGATTTGGCCGCTGACCGTATCGCCGGTGCGCAGATCGAAACGCCGGATCTGGCTGGGCGAGACATAGATATCGTCGGGACCGGGCAAATAGTTGTAAGCCGTCGAACGCAAAAAACCGAAGCCGTCGGGCAAGATTTCGATCACGCCCTCCCCGTATATTACGCCGTCACGATCTTTTCCGGATTGAGCCTCGATGATCTTGTAGATCAGATCCTGCTTGCGGAGTCCGCTAACGCCCTCCACTTTGAGTTCCTTGAGGATCTCATTCAGCTCGGTAATGGTCTTCCTCTTCAGTTCTGCAAGATTCAGCTCTCGCTCCTTGGAGGCAACTGGCATTCCTTCCTTCTCCTTACTTGGTGGGCAAGTCGTCGCCGCCCAGGGCCTGGAACAGTGCCGCGACAGGCACCGTCACCGCCAAGCCCGTTGCAGGGAGGCAAACACGTGCAGCCTCTGGTGACGAATAAACATAAAAGTCAAATACTTCACAGGTGAAATTCGTGTGGTTATCGGACGGCATTGAGTGGTTCCAATTTTTCTTCTTTTCTACAAACCCAAGTAACCGAGAGGGTATTTAGAATCCAGGGATGTGAAAAAATACTTGAGCCAGAAATTCGAGCAGTAGATTCGCCAAAAACCATCGGTGAGGCACTCAATCCAGAGCGGCGTCTCAAGCTTATTTGCCGCTTGGCCCCTGTTCGAATCAATGAAAACCGATAATTGGTTTGAAGCGCCGGAATTGCGGGCGATAAGCTGATTGGGGATACAACAACCAAATCACCTACAAATGTAGGGGGCCAGGAAAACTTTGTCAATCCATCTTTTTCTTTATTTCTTGGCCCTTTCCCTGAGCCACCTAACCAGACTTTCCGCTTCGGCCGCCAAATCCGGCAGGCTTCCGCTGTTATCCACCACCCGATCCGCCAGCTTCACCTTCTCGGAAAGGGGCATTTGAGCTTCGATTCGAGCGCGGGCGGCCGCCTCGTCCACGCCCGCGCGCTCCATGAAACGCTCTATTTGCTGAGCTTCTCCGCAATTCACCACAACGACGAGATCAAATCGCTTCGACCCGCCAGACTCGATCATCAGCGCCGCCTCGACGACAGCCACCGGCGATTCGCCGGCCTCTTCGATGCGATTTAGCCATCGATCCTGCTCGGCCATGATGCGCGGGTGGAGAATTTTTTCGAGGGCTTTTCTTTTCGCGTCATCGGCGAAAACGATTTGGCCAACGCGTTTTCGGTCGAGGCCCCCGTCCGGCGCTACAACTTCGGCTCCGAGAGCGCGGGCGATTTCGGGGAGCACCTCCGAGCCGGGAGCGACAAGAACGCGCGCGATGGTATCGGAGTCGATGACGGGTATGCCTCTTTCGGAGAGCAATTTGGCGAGAGAACTTTTGCCGCTGGCGATTCCGCCCGTGAGGCCAACGCGAAGTAAGATCATCTTCCGCCGTGCAACGAGCATCTCACTTCGGCGGACCCGCTAAACACCCCGGCGAGTGGCCTCCTGCTCGTAATGCTTGACGTAGAGAATTTCCCACTCCCGGGTTCCTTCGATGAGACGGCTCGAGTAGCTGCTGAGAACCCTGCGGACCTCTTCATCGATATCATCGTCGATTGTCAACTCGTTCGTGATTGCCCGGACGATGTTGATCCGAACATCGGTGGTCTCGCCGAGGAAGGAAACGTCCTCGGAGTCCTCCAAATCCTTGACGATGAGATTCGAGAGGTGGTTGATCTTCTCGCGGCTGATGCGCATCGCAGCGCCCTTCCTTTCCGTAATGACGCTCGCGCAGACGGACGACTAAAGGACCAGGTTCCGTTCACGGGCGAGCTTAGTCTTCACCATCGTGAACATCCGGCTGTAATCGACGTTGTCCTTGTCCATTTCGTCCTGATGATCGCGGAGAATATCCTTCACCTCATCGTTCAACCGGTCCTCGACCAGAAGATCCTCCTCAATGAGGTTGACTATCCGGGTGCGAAGCGCCTCCTCGTCCGTATTAATTTCGATGATTTCCCGCCTGAGCAAACGATCTACAATTTTCACGGAAATTCGCTCGATCATCTCTTTCCGCAAACGCATTTCCCAACCTCCCGGCCGTAGGAGCGGCCCGAAATCCGAGCATTTGACCATCGGACAGGCAGGAGCCGGCGCCCATCAGGCGCCGGCACATCCAGCCCAATCACCATGACAATACCCCATCTCGGCGGCCATTTGCACCCCCCCGCCAGTCAGTCCCGACGGTGGCCCTAGAGCGCCGCCTTCGCCCTTCGCCGAAGGCCCAGATAATTTCGTACGGGCTGGCGGAACTGGCCAATTCGCTCGGGCCCCGGCCGCGCGCCGTGACAATCGGACCCTCCCATGGGAATCAAACCATAGCGCTCGGCCAGCGCAAGGTAATGACGCCGCGCTTTCTCGTCCTGGGAGGGATGCTCCACTTCTATGCCCGCCAAGCCGGCCGAAACCAGCTCCGGGATAATCTCATCCGATTCGCTCAGGTTCGGGTGGGCAAGAGTCGCGGCGCCGCCCGCCCCGGCGATTAGCCTCACCGCCTCGTCCGGCGCGATCATCGCTAGCTCCACATAGGCGGGACCGCCCTCCCCGAGATATTTTCCAAAAACCTCCTCACGATTCGAAACGAGATTTTTCCGGACCATATAGGCCGAAAGATGTCCCCGCCCGATGCTCGAGGCCCGGCCGTACTCCCGCAGGAAATCCTCCTTGTCGATCGGGACGCTCAAAGCCCGTAGCCGCTCGAGCATCTCCCCCATCCGGGTCCGCCGGCTCTCCATATACATTTTCATTTGAGTCCCCAACTCCGGATCCTCCGGCCGGATGAAATGACCCAGGACGTGGACAAGGTGTCCGCCGTGAACCGAGGAGAGTTCGATGCCGTTCACGAATTCGAGGCCGAGGCGTTTCGCCTCGCTACGGGCCTCGCCAAGACCGGCAACGGTGTCGTGGTCCGTCAGGGAGACGACGCTGAGCCCGGCCGATTTCGCACGCTCCATGACGCGCCGGGGCGGGTACTCGCCGTCCGAGGCGCTTGAGTGGAGATGCAGGTCAACCACGAGGGAATCCTCGGGAATATCGAAAACCTGTTGACCGGAGGCCATCGGACCAAGCTCCTCACTTCGCCTACGCGGCGGGAAGATACGGGTTCGGCGGTTACCGTAGACGGATGGATATTATTATTGGAGCGGGTGATGGGATTCGAACCCACGACGTCCAGCTTGGGAAGCTGGCACTCTACCACTGAGTTACACCCGCCTATGGCCCAGAAGATATGACCCTCCGGCGCGGGGTGTCAAGGCGCGGGACCGGTCTCGCGGCCCATCGTCCAGGCGGAATCGGCGTACCGCCGCCGCTCGGCCTTCCGGGCGCGCTCCGCCTCCTCGCCGGTCAGGGGCTCTTCAAGAAAAGGACCGAAGGTCTCCTCCATCCCGCCCCGCAGGGCGAGTGCGGC
>NYYB01000206.1 GCA_002685755.1 Nitrospinota bacterium | reverse complement strand
GTGACCCTACGGGCAGGTCATCACTATATAGAGCATAAATTTCGCTCCCATATAAGAACAAAGCCGCCTGCGCGATAAGATTTCCGGACTCCTCACACCTCCAGGGAACGAACCCGGCCATTCTACCAAAGGCGGTAGGGAGGAACATAGTCAAATACGACATGGTGCTTACCCGCCTCCACCGCTACACTCCAGAAGGCGTGATAGGCGGGGGAAACTTCCGCCGCAATCTGTTTTTTCGTAAAAATAGTGTCTGTCAGGCCGAGCCCGTCAGCCGAGCCGGACTGCCCATATATTTCCCGGGTTCCGTTATATCTTTTGTCACCACGGCGCCGGCGCCGATAACCACATTATCACATATTGTCACGGGCAGAATGGTTGCGTTGGAGCCTATAGAAACCCCGTTGCCGATTTTGGTGGGAAGCCAGAGGTCCGGATTTCCTCTTGCCGCGGAACCCGTCCTGAATAAATCGTTAGTGAACAGGACCCCGTGACCAACGAAACAGTCATCGCCGATGGCCACGAGCTCGCATATAAAGCTGTGGGATTGGATACGACTGCGCTTTCCAATGTTTACATTTCGTTGAATTTCAACGAAGGGGCCAATGAAACAGCCGTCGCCAATAGCACACCCATAAAGATTGACGGGGCGCGTCACGGTGACGTTCTGACCAAAATTAACATCCACAATACCACTATCCTGGAACGTAACCATCTAATCCTGCCTCCTGTTAAAGAAGAAGACGAGAAGTTCCCTAATGGTCTTCAGGATCGTTTTCGGCTGAACCCCGGTCGGAACGCCCGATTCACGCTCGGTGTAATTTACATCCACCCCGACGATTCTCAATCCAAGATGCTTGGCGCGGATAATGTTCTCGGCTAACAGGAAAACACCCTCACTTTTTCCAAGGAAGGATTCCATCTGGCTGCGCTTGTACATGTGAATCCAGTTAATATCGAAAAAATTGAGGTTGAACATCAAATTCACGAACAGATGATACGTGGATGAAACCAGCTTGTTATAAAACGGCAGCTGAAGCCTGCGGTGGCGGCGGTAGCCAATGACGATATCGGCATATTTGATAAGCACCAGATAGATATTGAAATCTTCCAGGGTAAGTCGGTAATCGGCGGGACATATCATAACGTAGGTTTTTGTCGCATGCTTGAAGCCCGTGCGCACAGCCTCGCCGAAGCCGCAATTTTTTTCCTGTTGGACGCCCACGACATTTTCGTATTTTGCCGCCAATTTATTAACGATGCGGCCTGTGGAATCGGCGCTGCCATCGTTCACCACGATAACTTCCACATAATCGGCCCAGCGTGGCGCCGTTTTCAGCAGGTGCTTGACGGTGTGGGCCACCAAATCTTCTTCGTTATAAGCCGGAACAATGATGCTCAGACTGACCGCCGCGTCTTCCTCTTTTTTCTCGGAGCTTTCAACGGTGGCTGTGGTGGTCACTGGCTCACCTTATCAACAAAATGGGCAAGGGTCTCAACGACACAATGTATCTGCTGGTCCGTGATTTCCGGATAAATAGGCATGGAAACGATTCTCTCGCATACTTTTTCCGACACCGGAAAATCTCCCTTCTTATAACCCAGATCCCGGTAACACGCCTGAAGGTGGATTAAGCTTGGATAGTGTATCTGTGCCATAACGCCGTTGTCCCGCAGATAGGCATGGCATGCATCCCGGTTATCAAGCTGGACCACATAAAGATGGTAGACCGGCTCCGCCCCTGGGGCGGTGCCGGGGCATTTTACGGAAAGCGGCGCAAGAAGCTCGTCGTATTTGGCGGCGGCCCTGCGCCGGGCCAGAGTCCATTTCTCCAGATAGGGCAGCTTGCAAAGTAGAATCGCCGCCTGCAACGTATCGAGTCTGGAATTATAGCCGATGCCGTCATGTATAGCGGTGGCGGCTCGTCCTTTTTGCCCGTAATTGGACAGACAGAGTACAGCCTCTACCAGTTCATCGTCATCGGTGAGGATCATACCGCCATCGCCGAATGCCCCCAGGTTTTTGCTGGGATAGAAGCTGAAACAGCTCATATCGCCTATGGATCCCACCAGCCTCTGTCCGGTTTTCGCCAACGGCGCCTGAGCCACATCCTCGATAATTTTGATATTTCTGGGACGGCAAATGGCCTCGATTTCCGCCATCGGCGCAGGGTGGCCGAACATGTGGACAGGGATGACGGCCTTTGTCCGGGATGTTATGGCCTCTTCGAGGGCGGATGGGTCCATTTGATAAGTGTCGGAATCCACATCCACCAGAACCGGTTTGGCTCCCGCATGGGAAATGGCGAAGGCTGTTGAAATCCATGTATTGGGGACAGTGATGACCTCGTCTCCGGGGCCAACCCCAAGGGCACGCACAGCCAAAGACAGAGCGTCGGTCCCTGACGCAACCCCTATGGCGTGGCGGACATCGTGAAGGGCAGCGAATTTTTCTTCGAATTCACTCAGTGCCAGGCCGCGGATGAATGCCGCGTCCTCGGCGACCTTTCTTATGGCGGCCATGATCTCGGCATCATGTTCCGCAAATTGCAAAGCAAGGTCTACGAATGGAATTTGGTCATGATCAGAGGGAGACATTTTCCATCCAACTTCTCGCTTTATGGCATCAATGGCTGAAAGAGCGCCCCGGGACACGCCACGCAGATATCCTAATTCCGCAACGCCCACTTTCTTTACGGAGCCGACTGCCTACTCCTTTTTGCCTCGCTCTCGCTTAGTATCTCGCCACCCCAAGACGACGAGACCGATATTTTACCAAAGGCGATAGGGTGGAACATAGTCAAATACGACACGGTGCGCACCCGCCGCCACCGCTACACCCCAAAAAGTGTGATAGGCAGGGAAAATTTCCGCCGCCTCACCATCCACGCGGGCCCGCCAGTAGGGACTGTAGGAGTTGGCGACGGCCAGGATGGCCGGTCCGTCGGCACGCAGATCAAGCTCGATACGGTCGGGCGCGTATGACACCAACTCCACGGCGCTTTCCGAAAAACCAAGGTTTTCCGCCACACTTTCCTTCAACCACCCTTTTTCCACAAAAACACTTTCACGCAAGGCCCCGGTGCCGGCCCCGGCCATGGCGTCGAGAAGGGCGGTTTCATCGGCAAATTCCTGCACCAAAGGAGCCAGGAAGAAACGGGGAAAAGCGTCCCCATTGCGGTAAATATAAAGTGGGTTTTCACCACCCAGATTAGCGGCAATATGGACCGTGGCCTTTTCCCGGTTATCCAGTGTGTTCCAAGGCTTATCCGCCGTCACCACGGGGGAAAACTGCGGGTCCAATAACTGGTCGCGGGCGAACAGATAACGCACATTGGCCAGGGAAAGCAGGGACAGGTTGTAATGATCACCCAGTTTGAGCCGGGGCTCGTGCAAGTCGGCGCTGAGATTGACGCGGCTGCCCCAACTTAGGAACTGGCCTTCGATACCGCGCTGGCGTTCCCGCTTTTCGATTACCCGGTTCCAGAATTCCATATAGCGCCGCGAATACAGGCTCATATATCCCCCCGCTGTCTCCAGCCCATAAGCATGAAAGAGGGCCGGATAGAGCTGGTAGGCGGCGATACGGTAGGGATCATCCGCCACAGGGTGGGCCGTGGAGAAGTCTTTAACGATGGGGTTGGAGAAATTCTTTACATAGTTACCGTATTTGACCCAATGGTAAGCGTGCTTGTATTTCACCTCGAGAGAAAACAGCGCCAGCAGCCCGATTCCCGCAAGAAAGGCCAGTCTCCCGGCACCCACGGGACCCAGCCGTGGAATCGTGACGGAGCGGTCCCTGGAAAACTGGATCAAAGCCTCCAGGCCCAGCCCGCCTATAAGCGCTGCGAAAAAAGGAATTGTCAGGGCTATACGCTTTATCTGGAAGGCTTCAGCAAAAGGAAAGAGGTAAATCACAAGCGGCCGCAGATATTCCAGTAACGGCGTGGCGCACCAGAAAAAGACAAAAACCGCCGAAACCCCACATAATCTTTTGCCACCCAAGCCCCCGCCATAACGCTTCAGCACCCAGGCACAGAACGCCAAAGCCACCAATAAAAAATTCAACTCCGAAGACTGAGGGAAACTGGATACGTAGGACAGGAACTCCGCAAAATCGGGGGGCTGGAAAATATCCATATTCCAATGGATTCGGTGTGACTGAGGCGCATGCAGAACAATGGCGGCTGCATCTTGTAGCCGTGGCAACACCGCCAGGAAGCATGCCCCTGCAATCAGGCCCCAGTGGCTAAGCGAACGCGTGGGCGTAACCACGGCAAACCAGATAAAAACCGTGACCAAGGGAAAGTGGAGAAGATATACCGCCAGGGTGCACATGCCATAGGCCAGCGGAACCCCTATCAGCCAGGCGGCGCGGTGCAAACCGGGGATGCTTTCATCCAGGCCACGGCTGATGGCCCAGATCAGCACCGGGAACAACATAATAGTGTTGTGTTCGTGCATGCCCGGAGACGCCTCCAGGGCAAATGCCAGCGCCGCGAAGGTCGCCGCCTCGCGCCCCAGGCCTAATATCCTACGGCAGATGAGATAGGCCGCCCCACCGCCAAGCACATACTGAGCGACAATGAAAAGCTGGGCGGTCAGCCAGTCCGGTAACAGCCAGAACAGAAACGTATCCAGGCCGCCAAAATTTCCCAGGGAGAGGCGGTCCGTCCCCGCCGCCGCAAAAGGATACCAATAGGTGCCCTCTGTAAAAAAAGCGGCGTGGGCCATAAAGCTGGGGATGTAGGCGTCCGCGTTTTCGCCGATGGTGAAATAGGAAAAAGGCCCGGCAACAAAATACTCAATACACAGCCACAGCAACCCTCCGACGAGGAACGGATTGCGACACCATGCCGAGAGGATGAGATTATTCATGACAGGAAGTGCCGGACCGCCTGGTGTACGAGTCTCCCGCACTCAGAGAGGAAAAACCAGACAGAGGCAAAAGATTACGACTTGACCAGCATGCGGAAAAACAAGCTCGTAAAATAGGGAAGCTCTTTGTGGAATTTCCTGATCTTAGCAAATTTAATTTTGATGCAGTAGCCATACCACAAATAGAAAATAAATCTGTAGAGCGGAGTCAACGGGAGGCCGATGAGAAACTCCGTATAGGGGCGCAAGAAAGGAAATCTTACAATGATGCCGAAGAGCTTGTGCAGATTCTCAATTTTCAGCCTGTCCCCTTCTGAATGAAATTTCAGCATGGACGTTCGCTTGTTGGTCTCCATGTATTCTGGCTCCCCCTCCAGATAGCCATTCATTCGAGCATAGGACTCGATGGGGGATCCGGGATAGGGATAGAGAATTGACGGGTGCCCCAGGGAGGGCCGGAGATCAATTGTGAAATCCAGGGTCTTTAGATCGATTTCCACCGGGTTTGGTACAGGCATCCCCAAAATGGTAAGGGCCACGGTGTGGATATTGTATTTATGGAGTAGCGCTGTGGCTTTGATGATTTCCTCGTTGGCAAGGCCGCGCGCCAGAATCTCGTCGGATACCTTTTGATCCCCGCATTCAACGCCGAGCCACACCCACCTGAGCCCCGCATCACTGAGCATTGCTACGGTCTGTTCGCCGCCCAGGGTCGTCACATTGGCGCGGACCGTGCAGGACCACGCAAGCCCGATTTCTTCTTTGTACACCTTACAGAATTCAATCAGCCATCCTCTCGGCTTCAAAATAAACAGGTCGTCGGAAAATGACACATGATCGAGGGGGTAGCGTTCCATTACCCACTTTATTTCATCAATAACCTGCCGCACCGTTCTGCTGCGGATGATTTTGCCTTTGCCCTTGTATTGTTCGTTATATTTTACGTTGAAGCAGTACGAGCATTTATAGGGACAGCCCCGCGTCGCCAGGAAATATTTTGTGCCCAGGGTTCCCATCTTGGGGTCGGCATCGTAGAGAATTTTCCGGTCCGGATAGTCGAGGACATCCAGAGCTGGCGTAAGATCGCCTAAATCGTTTCTGTGAATCTCTCCCTCGTAGCGGACGTCGAATGTGGGGGTCAGCCAGTATTTCTCGCCTGTCTCCATTCTCCGGCATAATTCGGGAAAAGCCAGATCGCCCTCTCCAGTACAGATGGCGTCCACGGCTTCTTCTTCCGTCAAAAAATTGGAGATAAATGTGGTGTGCGGCCCACCGAATACGGAAAAGAAATCGTATTGCTCCTTCAGCTCCCGGTTCAGAGCTGCCAGCGGAATATGTTCCCCCGTCATGGCGGAATAACCAACGATATGGGGCTCGTATTCCGACATGTATTCGTGAAGTTGCCCGGCTGGATTCACATTCATGATCCAGAGCTTCACGTCATTTCCAGCCGCCTTCAGTGCGGAACTGATAAAGCAAATTGCCAACCTCTCGACAGAGACGGAATCCTTGAAGATAAGAAGAACTTTCACGCTCGGCCCCCTGTCAAACTTGCGCGCTCCGACAGATACGATTCAGTGGCGACATTTTGTTTGCACTCTCCATATGAGTGACTTGCCTTTGTCCTGCAATGTCAAATATTTACAAAGCAGATGATTAACTTAGAAGCAACCCCTCGAGGCAAAATGGTGGAACCGTAGGCTACATCATCGATAATCACTTCTCGGTTCCGCCATGGCCTTCCAGCGCCGCCTCGCAACGGGCCAAGGTCTCCACGACGTCAACACCCATTCGCAGGCTGTCATGACAGACAGAATCGGCGGCAATGGCATCGGCAAATGCCTGTATGGCACAAGTCAAGGGGGGGGCGGGCGCCACGGAGATGGCGCGTATTTCAGCCTCGGGAGAGGCCGATATGGGCACGAAGGAAAGCTTATCCGCCGCCAGATCGTCATAGACCAGAATCCCGTCATCGAAGGCGGCGCAGAAACGCCGCCGTTTTCTCGGCAGCATGTTGCCGATGCGTATTCCCGCCGTCACCACGTCCGTATCCCCATCACCGAAACCGAGACGCAGGTCGAAAACCGCGCCGGAACCCTCCCCGGTTTTCCGTAGTTCCTGACGGCGCGCGGAAATCTCCGAGGGTGTGTCACCCATGAGGTCGAGGCACATGGAGATGTCATGGGCACCCCAATCCCACAGGATGGGCGTGGCCTTGCGGAAGGGGCCGTGATTGCCGGCCTCGGATTCCATATGGCGTACCGGGCCCAGTTTGGCGGCTTCGCTTTTCAGGGCGCGGAAGGCGGGGCTGAAGAGGTGGATATGGTCCACCATCACCAGGCAGTCCTTGTGTTCTGCGAGATCACAGAGCGCCTTGGCCTCGTCCACGTCCAGCGTCAACGGCTTTTCCACCAAAACCGGCACGCCTGCCTCCAGCGCCACGCACACGATTCCCGCGTGGCTTGCTGGCGGAGTAGCGACGATGACCCCGTCCATGCCGCCGGCGGTAAGAAGGTCCTGCCAGTCCTCGTGGAGAGCCACGTCCTCGCCCACTAGATCATGGCTTTGGGGATTGGAGCTGGCGAGCGCGCTTAAGGCCACGTCCGCCATGTGGTCCAGCGCATTCATATAGACGCGGCCCCAGCGTCCGGCGCCGATCAGGCCAAGCTGTATATCAGACATCTCCGCCCCTGCTCCGCAGGCCTCCGTGACTCCTATGGCCCCGCATAGGCTGTGGCCGCCCAGGTGAAAAAGCGCGCCAGACCGTCGTCCAGCTCCACCTGGGGGGTGAAGCCGAGCTGGAGTTCCGCCTTGCGGATATCGGGACAGCGGCGGTTGGGCTCGTCGGCGGGATAGCTGTCGGGGTGTTCGATCACATTGTGCGGCACCTCGCGCCCGAGAACCCCCGTCAG
>NYYB01000139.1 GCA_002685755.1 Nitrospinota bacterium | reverse complement strand
GCTGGGCGGCGAGGGTGTTCGTCTCGAAATCATCGAAACTGATTTTTTGAAGCACCACTCTAACCTTCATTTCCTTTCGGCGCAACCGTGCCGCCGCCTCTCCTGTGAGGCGGGAGAGGACAGCTTCCATATAACCGGGGTCCCCCTGGTCCTCGCCGAAGGTGGTCTCCTTCCCGACGCTCTTGGGCTGGCTGTCGAGGACGAGATCGGCGCTGTGCTCGCCCCGCGCTTTGCGGTAGAGCTCGGCGCCGCTGTTTTTGAAATTCGCCTCAAGCACAGAGAGCGGCAGGCGGACGATGTCGCCCACGGTTCGGATGCCCATCCCCCGGAGGCGAGCGGCGGTCACTTTCCCGACGCCGGGCAGGGCCTCGATCCCGAGCGGCGCGAGGATGATCGCTTCCCGGCCCGGAAGGATGTGGAGGATTCCGGCGGGTTTCGAGAGCTCGGAGGCGACCTTGGCCATGAGGCGATTCGAGGCGATTCCGATCGAGGCCGAGAAGCCCAGTTCGGCCTCGACGGTTTTTCGAATCTTGGCGGCCGCTGCGTAGGGAGGGCCGTGAAGGCGCTCGGTTCCGGTGAGGTCGAGATAGGCCTCGTCCACCGATACCGCCTCGAGCGCGGGCGAAAAGGTCCGGAGCAGCGCCATCACCTGCTTCGATGCGGCGGAGTATTTCGAGTGGCTGGCGGGGATATAAACCGCCCCGGGGCAGAGGCGGCGGGCCTGGGCCATCGGCATCGCCGAGTGGACGCCGAACGCGCGGGCTTCGTATGAGGCGGCGGACACGACGCCCCGGTTTCCGGTGCTGCCGCCGACGATGACCGCTTTTCCCGAGAGCGAAGGGTCATCCCGCAGCTCGACCGCCACGAAAAAAGCGTCCATGTCCACATGCGCGATGACGCGCGGGGGAGGGTCCCCGGATGCAGTGAATTGGTCAGGAATCACGGCGGACCCCTGGTCGGAAGAAGGGGCGGTCTAATACTTTCTGAGCACGCCGACGACCACGCCCTGAATCCTGAATTCGCCGTTCCTCACCATAATCGGTGCCATAGTGGCGTTGGCCGGCTGAAGGCGAACCTGGTCCCCCTCGCGGTAGAACTTTTTCAGGGTGGCGTTTTCCCCTTCGATCAGGGCGACGACTGTTTCTCCGTTGGCCGCGGTGTCGCGCTGCTCGACGATAACATAGTCGCCGTCCTGGATGTGGTCTTCGATCATCGAGTCGCCCTTGACCTTAAGAACGTAGAGCCTGCTGTCTCCCGAGGACCAGGGCAGGGGGATGGTTTCGTTGTCCTGGACTGCCTCGAGGGGAACGCCCGCCGCGATCATGCCGCGCAGGGGAAGCTCGACGGGACCGATCGCCTCCTTGCCGATAGTGTCGGCGCCGGGGACGAGTTCTATCGCGCGGCTTCGGTTCCAGCTTCGCTTGATCAATCCCTTTTGAGCGATATTTTGGAGGTGCTTATGGACGGTTGCGGGGGAAGTAAGATTGAAGTGCGCGCCGATTTCGGCGATGCTCGGCGCGTACGCCTTGTCGTTGATGAACTCCTGGATAAATTCGAAAATCTGGCGCTGCCTGCGGGTCAAGAACATGGTCTGCCTCCTGTGTGTGTGAATCTTAATCCGGTGCGGGTGAGTCCTCCCGCGTCCATAAGGTGACGGATTCGAGATGGGCGGAGTTGGGGAACATGGGTGCGATGAGGGCCGACTCCAAACGGTAGCCTCCCCGGGCGATTTCGCGGGCGTCTCGCGCGAAGGTGGCGGGGTTGCATGAGACGTAGACGATTCGGCCCGGGCCGAGCGCCATAACGAGGGGAATCGTTTCGAGCGCTCCGCGCCGGGGCGGAGCGAGGAGCGCCAGGTCGGGCGCCTTGCCGCCGAGTGCGCCCAGGATGTCAGCCGAGCGGACGCGCTCGGCCTCGCAGCGGATGAAGTGAATGTTGTCCAGCCCCGCCGCCCGGCTGTTCGCTTCGGCGTCCCGCACGGCGTAAGGGTTGGCTTCGACGCCGGCGACGCGGCCGATACGACCGGAGCGCCCGGCCAGCGGCAGGGCGAAGTTTCCCGCCCCGCAGAAAAGGTCCACCACGTTTCCGCCCTCCGGGAGCGCCGCCATATCGAGCACGGCCTTAACGAGTAGGCGGTTCATCGGCCGGTTGGGCTGAATGAACGATTCGGGAGATACCTCAAGAGAAAGGGAAGCGTATTCGCCGTCCGGGTCTTCGAGTTCATACCGGGAGGTCCAGGCGGGAGGCTCCTCCGGGGAACGCTCCCCGGCGGCGACGAGCGGCCAGCCGTTTGCGCGGCCGAAGGCCTCCCAGGCACGGCGCGTCCGCCGCGAAAGCGCGCCCTTTCCCCGGTCGCGCCAACCGGGGGGCGAGAGAAACAGGCCCGCGCCCTCCCCGGTGTCTTCGCCGAGCGATGTGATCTCGACCGCTTCGGCGCCGTGCGAAGCGGGTTCGGCCCGAAGAAGCCGGCTGATCTCGGTGGCCGCCTCGGCGACGGGCTCCTCCACCAAAAGGCACGACTCGATGGGGACGAGGTTTCGCGTCCCCGGGGCGTAGAAACCGATTTCGCCGCCCTTGATTTGAAACCGCGCCCGCATCCGGTAGCCGAACTCTGGGCCGGGAGGCGTGAGCATCCCGGGCGGCGCGGGGAGGTCGATCTTGCCGATGCGGGCGAGGGTGTCGAGAAAGATTCGGCTCTTTGCCTCGTTTTGGCTCTCGGGGGTCATCTGCTGAAGCGGGCAACCCCCGCACGCCGCCCAGTGCGCACAGGGCGGCTCGCGCCGGGTCTCGCCGGCGGAGGCGATCTCCGCGAGTTCGCCGACGAGGAACTTTCCCTTATCGCCCGAGACGCGGAACTGGATCGAATCGCCGGGGACGGTGCGCGGAATGAACACCACCCGGCCGTCCAGGCGGGCCACCCCCGCGCCACCGGCGGCGATTGACTCGATTTCGGCCAGATGGGTTGCTCCGGCGCTCCCGGGTTGTGTGGCGGCGGTGCTCATGGGGCCTCCGACGCAAAATAAAATCGAAAAGAATGCATCTGGAATACAAACAAATGCCGAACATACCTGTCAAGTGTCCTTAAGTTATTGTTAAAGAAGGTTTTCTGGTGGCTCTCTCGAGGCGAGCCCGCCCCGGGTAATAATTCGGCGGCATGAACTTCCTGCTAGACTGTTTTCATACGATGACGCGATGAAATCCGCATTGATGATTGACCGTCATCCCCGGGATTAATTCCGGCCGGATAGGAGACGATCTTTCGTTCAGGGCAGAGGCCCGAGAGGAGAATCATTTGGATGAAGAAAAGAAAATTAACGGCGGCCATGGCCGGGATTTTTTTCTGCCTGCTCACGAACGGTGGGGCGGCCTCGGCCGAGACGCTGCTCGAGCGCGGGAAGTACCTGATGAACGGAATCGTTGCCTGCGGCAACTGCCACACGCCGGGAAGCCTGCTCGGCCGCTCGGAGCGAGGCCGGGAGATGGCAGGCGGTCACAAATGGGAAGAGCCCCCGTTCACCACCTATGCGTCCAACATCACCCCCGACAAGGGGACGGGGATCGGTAACTGGACGGATGAGCAGATTTTCACCTCTCTCCGCGAGGGCAAGCGCCCGGACGGCTCCATCATCGGCCCCCCGATGTCCGGCGAACTTTATGCCAGGATTTCCGACCGCGACGTGCGCGCGATCATCGCCTACCTCAGGCAGGTGAAGCCGTTGAAGAATTTCGTGCCGAGAGGGACGTACCGGATTCCGCTGCCGCCCGCCTGGGGACCGAAAAAAAGCGTCCCCGAGGTCTCCCGCGAGGACAAGGTGAAATACGGAGAGTACCTCGCCGGGCCGCTGGGTCACTGCGTCGAGTGCCACACCCCGATGGTGAAGGGGCGGCGCGATTACAAGAACCAGTTCGGCGCCGGCGGATTTCTACTCGACGGCCCCTGGGGGAAATCCTATTCGGCCAACATCACTCCCGATCCCGAAACGGGGCTCGGCAAATGGTCGGACCGCCAGATAAAAACGGCCATCGCCACCGGATACCGGGCCAACGGGGACAAGATGAATCCTCCGATGGGCTATCACTTTTACGAAAACATCAGCCGCGAGGACCTGGACGCTATCGTGGCCTACCTGCGGACGCTCAAGCCGATCAAAAAAGCGAGAAAGGTCCGCTTCACTCCCCACATGAAGAAATAGCGCCCAATCGGCAGGGCCCCGTGGAGCCGGCCGGCTCCACGGACAGCTTCCCGGAGCGCCTACTCCAGGCTGGGCTGGAAGATGGCGACGAGCTCGACGGGAGCGTCCGTGGTGGACGAGCTTCGGTGCTCGGTGCCCTTCGGCATGAAAATAAACTCGCCCGCCTTGAAGCGGAGCTCGCCGTCCTCTAGTTCGTAGCGCCCCTCGCCGCCGACGCAGAAAATCACTTCGTCCACTTCGTGATGGTGCCAGTCGTGGGACTTTCCCGGCGTGATCCGGGAGCGGTAGATGGTGATGTCGGTTTCGTTCGCACTCCGGGTGACGATGGTTTTGTGGGTGGCCCCGCCGTCGATTTCGTCGTCGGGGAGCTCGTCTGGCCGGATGACACAGGCCTTTCTGTCTGCTGAGGCGCTCATGGCTTTCCTCCAGTGAAGGCTCGGACTCTCGCCCGGTGAAGTATCGGGTCTTCGCTTAAAATGATTTCGCCTGTTTTGATTCACCCACAATGAAACAAAAGAGAAAGAGATGTCAAAAGGCGGATTGCAATTTTTCGCGTCTTGATTTTTCGCCGGGAAGGTTGAAGAGTATTCAGGAGCGGCGGGGTGAGCCGTTTCCGGGGTGGCTAGCGAAATTTCGACGTCGATAAAAACGCATGAATTTTGGGAGCGTCAAATGTATATCGTGATGAACAGGTTTCAGGTGGCCGAGGGCCGCGAGGGGGAGTTCGAGGAAATCTGGCGGACTCGGGATTCCTATCTCAAGGAAGTGGACGGCTTTCGCGAGTTTAACCTGCTCCGCGGCGAGGGCGGCGATTTTATCAGCCATACGATCTGGGAGAGTAAATCCGCGTTCGAAGGCTGGGTCGGGAGCGATGCGTTTCACAAGGCGCACTCCCGGGCCTCCGAGACGCCGCCCGATATTTTCGCCGGTCCCGCCAAGGTCAGCATGTACGACGTGTTGATGACCCAGACGAAGTAGCTTTTCCCGGTTAAAATTCTATTCGTTGCCCGTCCCGGGCGGCCTCGAAGGGCGATTCGCCAGGCGCGGCGAGCCTGCGGACATCCTCGCCCATATGCGTCAAAAGAAGGCGGCGGGTGCGGAGGCGGCTTCCCTCGCGCTCGAGATCTTTTAGCGAGGTGTGAAACGGGATTTTTTTATCGGCGGTGTAGCACTCCATCAGGAAAATATCGGTTTCCTCCGCGAGGGCGATGAGGTTCTCGTCCCACTCGGTGTCGCCGCTCAGCCCCAGGGCGCGGCCCTGCCAGCCGATGCGGTAACCGAAAGGAATGCCCTTGCGCATGTGAGTGACCCGCCCCGGCAGAATCGCGAGCCCCAGGATTTCGCGCTCGGCGCCGTCCTCGAGTTCGATGTATTCTAAATCGAAGCGGCGCTTCATCAGGTCGGCGGTTTCCCCGTAGCTCGCCCTGAAAATCTCCTCGCATTTTTCCTCCGTGCCCGGCGGGCCGGCGACGGTCAGCGGGCGGTTTCGCTGAAAAAGAAACTGATAGTTCAGATATAGAAACGCCACCCCCGCGATGTGATCGCCGTGGTGGTGGGTCAGGAGAACGAGATCGATTTCGGCGAGATCGAAAGCCATGCCCTGAAGCATGGGGACGGCCGTGGGGCCGCAGTCGATCAGGGCGGCGTGGCATTCGCTCTCGCCCTCCCCGATCGGCTCGAGCAGGTAGCAGCTATGCGGGTGGCCTCCCGTGGCGAAGGCGTCGCCGGTCCCGAGGACGGTCAGGGCAAGAGCGGGATCGTTCGCCATCCGGGGGCTCCGGGCTCCTGGGGAATGGACGCACTAATAAGCGGCGGACACGAGGAGCCGCCGGGATTCATGGGATGGGTCTTACTCGCTGGGGATGAGATCTTCGCTCTTGAGAAACTCACCTTCCATCTCATCGAGAATTTCCGCGATATCGGTTAGCGAGAGGCCCAGGGTTTTGACAATGTCCCTGTCGAGGACGGGCATCCCCATGTCGCCGCCGTTTCCGAATCCGACGGCCCGGATGAGAATGTCGGCCATATGAACGACGGCGGTGGCCTCGGGGGCGTTTTTGGCGCTTTGGGGAGCGTGGTGCAGCGTGATCGGATCGCGGAGGTTGGCAGGCAGGTTCCACTTTCCGCAGGGCCAATCCTCGACTTTGGTGTGGTTGAATCCGAGGACTTCGTTCTCGGATTCGATGAAGAGAATCTTATCTTCAGGTGGACATGTCCGTCTCTGCCTGTGTCACCTTGATTCGCTGCATCCTGAATCGGCTCCAGTTCCAGCAAGAAAGGGCTCCCGCCCCCACCGGGCTAACAGCCCGAATTAAAGTATTAAATGAGCAATATTTGGAATATCGAAGCTTAATCTAGGTTGTATCAGAGTTGGTGCGGGTGTCAAGGGCGGAGACGCGATTCGCGGCCGACCGCGGCCGGAAAACTGTCCGGCGAAAAGGCGCAGGCGTAGCGCTCAACCCATCGTTTCCCGGCCCCTTGTGGCTCATCTTGATTGGGCCGTTTTTCGGGTGATAGTCTGCCTTCATCGGCTGTATGCCGCGGCGGCGGACTTCCGGCGAGCCGCTATGTACAATGTGGACCGCCCTTCCTCCGGCCGCAGTTTCCGGATGGCGTTTCAGGATGGATTCCAGGGCGAGGCGCCTGTCATTTGGAGTATTCGCATGATCCGGTTTTCGCTCAGATTCGCCGTTGGCTTTTTCCTTACGGCCGGGTTGATTTTCACCGGGGCCGCCGGGGAAGCCGCCGCGCCCGATCCGGCATCCAGGAGCGGGCTCCGCCGGGTTTTAGTGAAAACGGTTTTGGTGGACTCCCAGAACAATCAGCCCATCGTTGTTCTCGAGGACGAGAAGAAGGGCACGATCCTGCCGATCTGGATCGGTCCGGCGGAGGCGCGGGCCATCATGATGCAACTGAGCGGGGTGATTCCGCCCCGGCCGATGACGCACGATTTGCTCCGGAACATCATCGGCGGCCTGAGGGCGAAGGTGATCCGGGTGATCGTCACCGAGCTCAAGGGGGGCACTTTTTACGCCCATATCGTCATGAAATCCTCCGAGAGGAGATTTTCCATCGACAGCCGGCCCTCTGACGCCATCGCGCTCGCCCTTCGGGTGAAGGCCCCCATATTCGCTAGGGCCAAGGTCCTGAGCGACAACGCGATCGGCCCTGCGTCGACGAAGCTGACCCACCGCGATCACCTCGGAGTCGTTCTGCAGTCGATGACTCCGCTCCTGGCCCACTACTTCGGCGGCGGAATAACCGGCGGTCTTCTCGTCTCGCAGGTCGCCGAGGGACAGGCCGCCGAGAAGTCGGGGCTCCGCCGGGGAGATGTGATATTTCTCGTAGAGGGGAAAGAGGTGCTCTCGGTTGAATTGTTCGAGAGGCAGTTTGTGAAAAATTCGTCGGGAATGAATATTTCCGTCAGGAGAGGGAATAAGCGCGAGCCTGTTCAATTGCGGCTTGCCGGGGTGAATCCGAAAGGGCCGCGCTGAGGTAATGAACATTCTATTCGTTTGCACGGGAAATCTCTGCCGCTCGCCGATGGCGGAGGCGCTGCTGAAAAAATTCGCCTCGAGAGCGGGTCGCCGCGACCTGCACGCCCGCTCGGCGGGAACCCACGCCTTCGCGGGAAGCAGTTCTCCCTCGGAGGCCCAGCAGGTCGCGAGCGCGGTCGGGCTGGATTTGATATCCCATGAGGCCCAGCCTGTCACGTCCGAACTCGTGGACTGGGCGGACGAGATTGCCGTAATGTCCCCCGAGCATGCGGATTTTATCGAGATGAACTTTCCCGAAGGAATCGAAAAGGTGATTGAGCTGGTCCAGTACAAGCCGGGCGGGAGGCCGGGTGACACGCTCAAGGACCCCTACGGGATGACCCTGTTTCACTACCGCCAGTATTTCGGCGAGTTGATGGAAGCTCTTCAGGGGTATTACGCCCAGCTGAACGGCGATCGCGGCTGAGAGGGCCGGGAGAGATGATGTGAGCGATATCGCCGCCGGATCGGAGGACGCGCTGGTCGTCGTCGATCTTCAAATCGATTTTTGCCCCGGCGGGGCGCTGGCCGTTTCGGAGGGAGATCTCATCGTTCCGCTGGTCAACCGCCTTCTCGCGCTTTCGCGTCCTTTCAAGGCGGCCACCCGCGACTGGCATCCCGCCGGCCACGTTTCCTTTCAAGCCCAGGGAGGCCTTTGGCCGCCTCACTGTGTGGCCGAGACGCCGGGCGCCCGCTTTCATCCCGGGATGGACGCGGACCGGGTCGATCTGATCATCTCGAAAGGCGCCCTGAAGGACGCCGACGCCTACTCGGGATTCGACGGCACCCGGCTGGCCGCCGAGCTCAAGTCGCGGGGGGTGAGGCGGATATTTGTTTGCGGTCTGGCAACGGATTACTGTGTGCGTGCCACCGCGCTCGACGGCCGATCGGAAGGGCTCGAGGTCGTGGTTTTGGAAGACGCCATCCGGGCGGTGGACGTCAAGCCCGGCGACGGAGACCGGGCGATTCAGGAGATGCTCGGCGCGGGCTGCGCCCTCGAGAAGTCTGTGGATATCCCGGAATAAGAGCAAGGGAGCGCCAATATGGTAATGGTGCGCGTTCAGGTTCCCTCCAGCACAACGAATCTCGGTCCCGGTTTCGACGCCCTGGGGGTGGCGCTCAATCTCTATAATCGCGTCGAGCTGGACGAGCTTCCCTGGGGCCTTTCGGTTCATGTCGAAGGCGAAGGGGCGGCCGAGATTCCCCGCGATGAAACCAACATTTCCGTTGAGGCCGTAAAGAGGGTCTACAAAAAGGCAGGGCGTGCGCTCCCCGGGTTATGGATGAAGCAGCGCAACCACATTCCGCTGGCGAGGGGCCTCGGCAGCAGTTCGGCGGCCCTGGTCGGCGGGCTGGTGGGGGGAAACATGATGCTGGGGAGCCCCTTGTCGATGGACGAACTCGTTCAAATGGCCGTTGAGATGGAGGGTCACCCCGACAATGTGGTCCCCGCCCTCGTCGGGGGGTTCTGTATTTCGGCCACCACCGAGGAGGGCCGGACGCTGTTTACCCGCGCTCCCTTGGTGGATCGCTACCGTTGGGTGATCGTCGTCCCCGCCTTCGAGGTCAGCACCAAGGAGGCGCGGAAAAAGATTCCCGAGCGGATTCCGCTTTCCGACGGGACTTTCAACGTCCAGCGCGTGGGGATGCTGATGGCGGCGTTCGCGTACGGCCAAAACGAGTTGTTCCGCGAGGCGATGCGGGACAAGTTTCACCAGCCCTACCGAAAGGAGCTGATGGGCCCCCTCGACGAGGTGTTCGAGGCGGCCCATGAGGCTGGGGCGCTGGGCGCCTGCATCAGCGGGGCGGGCCCGTGCGTGCTGGCCATTTGCGATCAGAATGCCGGAAAGGCCGGGCTCGCGATGCGCGAGGTCTACCGCGTTCACGGGATCGACACCCGGATGCATGTCCTTCGAATCGCTTCCAGGGGAGCGCACGCGGTCGATTACTCCGGCGTCTCGGCAACCGCCGCCGCTTCCTGATAACCCGCATCGCATTCCGAAAAATCGATGACGGGAGATTGATGGCGAGATGAGTATCGGTCCGCGTCAGTCGGTAGTCGATTCGGTTTCACCGCGCCAGCGGCGGAAGGCGTAACGTAGCGCGTACCAGGCCGCTCCGGCGAAGAGAGCGAGAAGAAAAAAACTCTTGGTGGTTCCGACCATCTCCCGCAGGGTGCCCAGCTCCTCGCCAAAATAATAGGCCCCGAAAAACAGCACGGGGACACTCAGGCTCGCGGCGAGCAGATCTATCCCCAAAAACCGCCAGACCGACATGCGCATCATCCCCGCCGCGAGAAAAAGCGGCGCGCGCAGTCCGGCGAGAAACCGGCCGAAGAAAATGGCTTTTTCCCCGTGCCGGGCGAAAAATCTTTCGACCCTCTTCATCCGCCTCGGGTTGAGCATCAAGCGGACTGCGCGGTGCTGCGTGGCGCGGGGGCCCAACCAGTAGCCGATGCTGAAAATGATCATGTCGCCGATCAGGACGCCGGCGAAATTGACAGCCAGAGCGATTCCGAAATGAATGGTGCCCAGGTGGGCGAGGTATCCCGAAGCGATGATCGGGATGTCTTCGGGAAGAGGAAGGCCCAAGCCGCAGAGCATCAGGACGAGAAAAATCCCGCCGTAGGTGAACTCGGCGATGTAGGCTTCAATGATTTCGAACATCAGCCCTTCGTCCGGCGGGCGCGAAAGGAGGCCGATAGGCGGGGCGGATTGTCGTCCGGCGCTATTTTGGACCGACGCATTCT
>NYYB01000138.1 GCA_002685755.1 Nitrospinota bacterium | reverse complement strand
GTCCAGGGCGGCCCGGCGGCGCCATCGGCGAATCTCGTCGTGATTCCCCGACATGAGCGCCTCGGGCACCCGCATCCCCCTGAACTCGGGGGGCCGCGTGTAGTGGGGGCAGTCCAGCAGCCCCGTTGTGAAGCTGTCGTTGGCGGCCGAGTCTTCGTTGCCCAGCACTCCGGGCAGGAGCCGGCTCACGGCGTCGATCACGATCAGGGCCGGGAGTTCGCCCCCGGTCAGCACGTAATCGCCCACCGAGATTTCCTCGTCAACGAACCCCTCGCGGACGCGCTCGTCCACTCCCTCGTAGCGGCCGCAGATCAAGAGCAGCGGGCTCCCTCCGGCGGCCAGTTCTTCGGCCTTTTTCTGATCGAGGGGCCTCCCTTGGGGGGAGAGAAATATCCGCCGGGGCGAGCATTCGGCCGAGACGGCCTCGATCGCCCGGGTGATCGGCTCAGGCTTCATGACCATTCCGCCGCCGCCGCCGTAGGGCGTGTCGTCCACCTGGCGGTAGCTCCCCTCGGCGAAGTCCCGGAGGTCCCACGCCTTGAGCTCAATGAGGCCCCGCTCCCGCGCCCGGCCGACGACGCCGTAGCCGAAGACGGCTTCGAGCATTTCGGGAAAGACCGTCAGGACATCAAACCTCACCGCGGCCCTCCTCCTCGCCCTGATCGTCGGCGATTTCGGGGGGCCGGAAAACCCAGCGGCCCTCCTCGCCGCGAATGACCGCCTCCCGGACGGCGGGGATCAGAAGCTCTCCTCCCTCCGGGGACCTGATGACGATAACGTCGTTGCCGCCGGCACCGAACATGTCCACAATCCGGCCCAACGGGCGACCCGACTCATCCACCGCATCGCGGCCCTCTAAATCTTCCCAGTAGTAGACGCCCTCGCCGGGACCCGGGAGGAGCGTCCGATCGGCCAAAAAAACTTCGCCCCGAAGCCCTTCGGCGGCTTCGAGGCTGTCAAAACCCTTGAACTTCCAAACGACCGAACCCTTTCCACCTTTCTTGAAGGATTCGATCTCGAGCCCGCGCGAGGGGTCGGAGGCGAGGAATACTTCTCCGATTTCCGCGTAATCATCCACATCGTCCAGCCAGGGACGGACGCGGACCTCGCCCTTGAGCCCCTGGGCCTTGACCGCCACTCCCACGGCCACGCGCCCGCTCATCCCGGCTCCTCCTGACTCCCGGCGGCGTAGCGGGGCCTAGATTCCGATTCCGGCCTTGTCGAGCAGGTTCTGGACCGTCCGGGTGGGTTTGGCCCCCTTACTCAGCCACCCCTTGATCTTCTCGGCGTCGAGTTCGACGAGGGAGGGGCTCTTCGTGGGATCATATCGCCCCACGGCCTCGATAAACCGTCCGTCCCTCGGCATATGCTCGTCCTGAACAACGACGCGATAGCACGGGGCCTTTTTCATTCCGCCACGGGCAAGCCTGATTTTTACCGCCATTTTCTCTCCTTAATGATTGAGCATCTGCTGCATCATTTGCATCTGTTTGCGTTTTCCATCTTTGGAAAATCCGCGCATCATTTTTTGCATCTGCTTGAATTGCTTGAGCACCCTGTTAACGTGCATGACCTCGGTTCCGCTTCCCGCCGCGATTCGCTTCCGGCGGCTGGCCTTGATGAGCGCCGGGCGCCGCCGCTCCTCGGGCGTCATCGAGTCGATGATGGCCACCGTGCGGACGATCTCTTTATCGTCCACCTCGATATCCTTCATCTTGTCGCCCATCCCGGGAACCATCGAGAGAAGATCGCTCATCGAACCCATCTTGCGCATCTGGAGCATCTGGTCGCGCAGCGTTTCGAGCGAGAAAGCCCCCTTCTGGATGCTCTCGGCCATCGCCCGGGCCGCTTCGGGCTCAAAGGCCACCTCGGCCTTTTCGATGAGGGATAGGACATCGCCCATACCGAGAATGCGCGAGGCCATCCGCTCGGGGTGAAACTCCTCGAGGGCGTCGAGCTTCTCGCCGACGCCAACGAGCTTGATGGGCACCCCGGTCACCGTGCGCAGGGAACCCGCCGCCCCGCCGCGCGCGTCGCCGTCCATCTTCGTGAGCACGACCCCGGTCAGGCCGACGGCGGCGGCGAAGGCCTCGCCGAGATTGACCGCCTCCTGGCCGGTCATGGCGTCCGCCACGAGCAGGACTTCATGGGGCGAGGCCGCCTCTTTCATCAGGCGAAGCTCGTCCATCAGGGCCTCGTCCACTTGCATCCGGCCCGAGGTGTCCACGATGCAATAGTCGTAGTGCTCGAGTTTGGATCGCTCCATCGCCGAGCACACGATGGCGACAGGGTCCTTCATCCCCTCGGAGTCGAACGCATCGGCCCCGGACAGCTCGGCGAGCCGCTTGAGCTGAAGGATCGCGGCTGGCCGGGCCACGTCCGCCGGCACCAGCAGGACGCGAAGGCCCCGCTCCCTCAGCCGGAGGGCGAGCTTGCCCGCGCTGGTGGTCTTCCCCGATCCCTGAAGGCCGACGAACATCACCGTCGTCGCGCCCGAGGAAGCCTTTTCGAGTTCCGCCCCGCGGCCGCCCATCAATTCGACCAGGGCGGCCTGCACCGCTTTTACGACCTGCTGGGAGGGGTCGAGGTGGGCGGCCTGATTGATTCCGACGAGATCGCCCCTGATCCGGGCGATAAAATCCTTGGCGACCTTGAAGTTGACGTCCGCCTCGAGGAGGGCCAGCCGGATCTCGCGGAGGGCGGCATCGACCTCCCGGTCCCCGAGCACACCCCGGGAGCGTATGTCCCTGAAAATTCCGGTCAGGTGATCCCGCAAACCTTCAAACATTTAGCCCTCTCTTCCGCCCCCCGGCGGCAAAGGGTGACCGGGGCCGGGGGGCCACCGGTAAGGCCCGGAAAAACATGTTCTTATAAGGGAAATCCGGGGCCATTTCAACAGGCCATTCAGCCCCCGCCCCGAATGGCCCGGATGGCCTCGGCGTAGTCGCCCGCACCGTAGACGGCGGAGCCTGCCGCCAGGATATCCGCCCCCGCCTCGCGGATCTCGGCCGCGTTCCCGGGTTTGACCCCCCCGTCCACCTCGAGCAGGGCCGGGAGGCCCTCCCGGCCGATCCGCTCCCTCAGGGCGCGGATTCGCCCCAGCGACGCGGGGATGAAGCTCTGGCCCGAAAAACCGGGGTTCACGCTCATCACCAGCACCATGTCCACTTCCCCTAAAACCGTCTCGACGGCCTCTAGCGGGGTTCCGGGGTTCAGGGTCACCCCGGCGCAAACGCCGAGGTCGCGAATTCGCCCGAGTGTGCGGCGGATGTCGGGCGAGGTTTCGACGTGGACGGTGAGGATATCCGCCCCCGCGCCGGCAAAGGCCTCCAGATACTTGTCGGGCTCTGAGATCATCAGGTGCACGTCGAGGACCAGCTCAGGCGAAGCCCGCCGCGCGGCCTCCACCCCGAGGGGCCCGACCGAGATGTTGGGGACGAAATGGCCGTCCATGACATCGAAGTGGAGCCAGTCGGCCCCCGCCTCGGCGACGGCGGCGATTTCCTCGGCCATGATCTCGAATCGGCAAGAGAGCAGGGAGGGCGCCACGCGGATCGGGCCGCGAGTCATATCCGGTTTCGGCATCTGTGGATTTCCTAGTGGTCTTGTTCTTCGATGAGCTCGTCGTCGAGATAAATTCTCGCCCAGGTTTTGCCCTTGACGGAGATCATGAGATGAATCTCCTCGCCCGCACGGACCTCCCGGTCAAGAGCGTTCTTTTTCTCTCCCTCGGAATCGAGCTCGACCCGGAGCCGGCGGCGGGGCCGGCCGGGCGGAACCCGGTAGCGCAAGACGCTGAAATTGCCCACCAGCGCCTGGGAGCCGCGCGCCACGTCCGCATGCACCCGCTGGCCCGCCAGGACGCGCTGGCCCACCTGCGGAATCTGGGCCACGATGGTGCCGCGCTTCGTCCCCTCCCTATCCACATAGCGCACGCGCCCGACCGTCAGCCCGACCTGTCGCACCCGGTCAAGGGCGGTGTTGATCCCCTCGCCGATGAGCGCGGGCATCGCGTAAGCCCGCTCCCTGGGCCCCTGGCTCACGAGGAGGACCACCTGGTCCCCCCGGCGGACGTTCTTGCCCTTGGGGGGCCATACCCCGAGCACCTCGTCCACGCGCCTTGCAGGGTCGAACACCCGCTCGACGGGGCCGACGCGCAGGCCCCTCAGCCGCACCAGCGTTTCGGCGCGGCTCAGGTCCTCGCCCACGACAGCCGGTACGGCTACATCGCGCGCGCCCCGGCTGATGACGAGCGAGACGGTTCTCCCCCTGCGAATCCGCCCGCCTCCGGCGGGCAGCTGGCTCACGATGTGGTTCTGGGGCACCTCGTCGCTGAAGACCCAGCCGCTCACCTCGAGGGGAATCCCCCGCTCGCTGAGCATCTCAAGGCCTCGGACGATGTCCCGGCCCACCACCCGGGGCAGAGCCACGCCCTCGCCCCCGCGCGAAACATAGATCGCCCCGAGGCCGGCCACCCCGCCCAGGGCCACCAGAAAGACGGTCCAGACGATCCCTCTGAAGAGTGTGCGGATCATGTTCACCCCTCGCGCCGCCACCTGACGGCGAAAAACCCGTCGAGCCCGAGTCCGCTCTCCGGGAGGATGCGAAGCGCCCCATCCTCGTCGGCGAAGGCGCGCGCAGCGGCGGGAAGAGCGGCCACCCCCGAATCGCGTACAAACCCCGCGCGGCCCATCGACCGGGCCACATCGTCGGTCTCCTCTGGCTCGTTCGTGCAGACCGAATAGGTGAGCCATCCGCCCAGACGCACGGTCCGGGCCGCTCCCGCGAGTATCTCTAACTGCGACGCCCGGTGCCGGGCGAGGTCTTTTTCCTGAATTCGCCAGCGGGCGTCCGGGTGGCGGCGGAGCACGCCGACCCCCGAGCAGGGCGCGTCCACGAGAACGGTGTCGAACGCCTCGCCGAAGGCGGGATTTCCCGCGTCCATCGCGACTACCCGGACCGGGAGAGCGATTCTAGCACAGTTGATTTTGAGCCGCCTGAGCCGGCCCCGGGAGTTATCGGCGGCTGTGACCGCTCTCCTTTTTCCGGCCATCCAGCCCATCACCGCCGCCTTCCCACCCGGCGCGGCGCAGGCGTCGAGCACCAGGTGGCCCGGCCCGGTCCCGGCGAAACGCGCGGCCAGGCTGGACGACTCGTCCTGGACGATGAACGCGCCCCCGGCGAAGGAGGCGGTCTTCGTGAAGGAAGGCTGCCCGCCTCCCTTGGGCTCAATCCACAAACTGTCGGGATCGACTCGGCCCGGCTCGGTCTCCACCCCCTCGGCAGCGAGTTTTTGGGCCAGCGAGGCGGCGTCCGAGATCCAGGGGTTCGCCCGCAGGACCACCGGCCCCTCGGCGTTGTTCGCCTCGCACCGCGCCCGCGCCGCCTTGGGCCCCAGAGCGGCGAGCCAGCGGCGGACCAGCCAGCGGGGGTGAGACTCCCAGACGGTGAGGCGATCCTCGATCTTCTTCGGCGGCCCCAGCGGCTCCCTCGACACCCGGCGAAGAACGGCGTTCACCAACCCTTTCGCACCGCGTCCTCCCTCCTGCCCGGCCAGGTGCACCGAGGTGTTCACCGCCCCGTGGTTGGGGACCCGGTCCATGAACATGATCTGGTAGGCCCCGAGGCGAAGGGCCTCGCGCGCGGGGCCGGAGAGACGCCCGGCCGGCTCGGTCAGGAAACGCTCGTAGGCCGCATCCAGGCGGCCCCGCCAGCGAAGCGAACCATAGAGGAGTTCGCGGAAAAACGCGCGGTCCCTCGCCCCGAAATCGCGCGGCGAAAAACGATCAATCAGATTTTCTGCGTTCGAGGGCCGCCGGCTGAAGGCGATGAGCGCCCGGTGGACCGCCTCGCGGACCGGGTCCGCCCCCGATTGGATCGAGATCATGGTCGGGGAGGCGGGCGACGCCGGCCGTTTATTTTTTTTGCGCCCAGAAGCGTGGGGCTTTGGGGCGGTGCGCTTTGAGGCAGCGCCTCTTTTTGGCTTCGCGCCCCGTGGACTCAAACCCGCTCCCCCAGCACAGCGCCGCCGGCGAGCGAGCGCCCCCTGAGATAGTCCGCCGCCGCCATACGCCTCCCGCCGGGGGGCTGCACCTCGAACAGAACCAGATCCCCCTCACCGGTCCTGACCCGGAGGCCGCGCCCCTCGGGCGTATCGGTCTCGCCAAGCACTTCGCCGGGCCCGGCGCTGGCGCCCGCCTCGGATTCCAGTGGGTAGGCCCGCCAGATTCGCATTGGACCAGCTCCAGCTTTGGTTCCAGAGCCTGGCCAGGCCGTCTCGGCCACCG
>NYYB01000204.1 GCA_002685755.1 Nitrospinota bacterium | reverse complement strand
GCTTTCCGTGCCGTTCCGGTCAAGAGCGCGCCGCCCGCGCGCGTTTCGGTAGAATGGTTCGGTCATTCCTTTTTCCGTCTCGTTTCGCCCGGAGGGACCTGTATCATCGCCGATCCCTTCGGGCCCGAGATGGGTTTCCGGGTGCCAGCCGTCCGGCCGCATGCCGTGACGATTGGAAGAGAGCATCCCCATCACAACTCGGCCGGCATCGCCGCCAGGAATCCCCTCGTCCTCTGGGGCCTTGGTGGTGACGGGGGGGAGTGTGCGAAAGTTCGGAAAACGGTGGGGGACGTTCTCATATACAACGTGCCCGTGACGCAGCGGACGTACGAGAGGCGTACGAAAGGCTCTGCGTTCGTCTATGAAGCAGGCGGTCTTTGCGTCGCTCACCTGGGGGATGTTGCCGAGGCGCTGACCCCCTCCCAGCTCCGCCGCCTCGGGAAAATTCATGTCGTCATGGTTCCGATCGGAGGGACGTTTGCCGTAGGGCCCGACGGGGCCAGAAAGATTGTCGAACAAATCCGGCCCAACATCGCGATTCCGATGCATTACTGGGACGACGAAAGCCTTTTGCGGCGATTCCTCCGCGGCGCCAGGCGCGTCAAAAAACTGGAGCAGGGGCCGCTTTACGTCATCAAAAGGAAACTGCCGCCACCCACGCTGTTTGTAGTTATGGGTCACCAAGGAAATTAGCAGAGGCCTGATGCCTGAGCGATTTATCGGAGTCCAAAAGCCTTGATAACTTGTGGGGCTCGATTTTCGCGGAGCACGCCTACCGGTATGCCTCGATACTTGTCTCGGTTTGTTCCTTGTTCTTAGCGAAATATTGGCTGTACTATATGAAAAATCGACTTGTCGGCGACTATTTGAAGAGGGGTGAAGAGGTATGAGCGGCCGCATCGCATATGTGAACGGTGAATTCCTTCCTGAATCCGAAGCCAGGATTTCCATCCTGGACAGGGGATTTCTGTACGGGGACGGCGTCTATGACGCTTCGCGCACTTTCAACGGAATTCCGTGGCGGATGCGTGATCATATCGACCGTCTTTACCT
The DNA here is from genome assembly GCA_002685755.1 of Nitrospinota bacterium. Classification (GTDB taxonomy): domain Bacteria; phylum UBA8248; class UBA8248; order UBA8248; family UBA8248; genus UBA8248. The sequence goes on along the minus strand of NYYB01000204.1, from coordinate 13,166 downwards.
CTCGTGCCGGTATGCTCGTCTCGAGCCCGCTATGAACGCGGATAAAATGGAAGAATTGACGTATGGGCTTTTGAGCCGGAACGAATGCGCCTACGGCGAAGGCGAGGAGTTCCGGATTCAGCATTGGGTGACCCGCGGGGGAGGGATCTCCTCTTCCCCGGTCCACACCCGTGGCGCGCACACGGTGGTTATCTTTACCTTGCCGATGGATTATTCGCGGTTCGCGAAGGGGTATGTCGATGGTGTCTCGGCGGTTGTCACCGGCGTCCGGCGCATTCCGGCCGAGTGTATAGAGCCTCGCGCGAAAGTAGGTAACAAAATGAACCACATTCAGGCCGAGTTTCAGGCGGCCGAGGCGGATGCCTGGGCTATCATGCTGGACACGAGGGGGTTCGTGGCGGAGGGGCCCAGTTACAACTGCTTTCTTTTAAGAGACGGCGAACTTCTCACCCCGCAGGAGCACAACTGCCTGACCGGAGTGAATCTGCAGTATGTGTTCGAACTCGCCCGTGAACTCAATATTCCCGTCAAGCGCGGGGACCTCACCCGCTACGATCTTCTCACAGCCGACGAGGCCTTTTTTACCGGGAACAGCATCTGCATCCTGCCCGTGAGTTCAGTCGACGGCGCGCAGATGGTGAACGGTGCTCCCGGCCCTGTAACCCGCAGGCTCATGGACCTTTGGGCGCGGCAGGTAAAATGCGACTGGGCCGAAAAGGCGGTAAATTCCCTCTGTTGAAGTCTTTCTTCGTCAGATCCGCGATCTTCTGAGGGCCGAATGTCCGAAGAGCCGAACCGTGAGATTGACCCCATCACACTCGAGGTGCTGAACGAGTCGTTCGTCGCCATCGTGCGCGAAATGCGGGCCAACATGGTGCGGACCGCCTATTCGTCCATCATCTACGAAGGCCATGATTTCTCCTGCGTCCTGGTGGATGGCGAGGGCCAGCTCGTGGCCATGGCCGAGGACAATCCGGTACACATCTTCCCGGTTCCGATGGAAGTCGGGGAGATGCTCAAGCGGTTCGGAGATGAAATCCATCCGGGCGACGTGTTTTTACATAACGATCCGTATACCGGCGGTACGCATCTGAACGACGTGGCGATGATTTCACCCCTCTTTGGCGGCGGCGGGATGACGATCTATCCCGTCGTTCGCGCGCACTGGGGAGATGTCGGCGGGACGACGCCGGGCAGCATTTCGGGGAAGAACACGGAAATTCTGCACGACGGAATACGCATTCCCATCCTGAAAGTGATCGAACGCGGGGAGTTGAACCGGGGCATAGTCGATCTTCTGTTTCACAACATGCGCGTTCCCGATGAGCGGCGGGGCGATTTTTTCGCGATGCTGGCGACCTGTCACACGGCCCATCTTCGGCTCGAAGAGCTGGCCGGTAAATACGGGTGGGGGCTCGTTCTCGCCGCCAAGCAACGTCTGCTCGATCGGGCCGAGACCTCCATGCGCCGCCGCATCGCAGCCGTGCCCGACGGCGAATCCGCCTTCGAGCATTTTATGGACCATGACGGTCACTCGCTCGATCCCATACGCATCCGTGTAAAGGTGACGATATCGAGAGATGAGTTGGCTGTCGATTTCAGCGGAACCGACGCGCAGAACGAGGGCGCCTACAATGTTGGCCCTGCGATGGCCCCCTCGGCGGCTTTCAGCGTCATCAAGGCGTTTCTGGATCCCAAAGGCGCGATCAATCAAGGGGCGTTTCGTCCTCTCGGAATCGTTACCGAGCCCGGTTCCCTCCTTGCCGCGCGCTACCCGGCGAGTTGCGCCGGTTCGATGGAGGTAAGCCACGCGATTGTGTCGGCCTTGATAGGCGCCGTCGGCCGATTCGCGCCGAATTCGGTGACGGGCGACTTGAAGGGCACATCGAACCATATTTATATCGGCGGAAACGATCCTCAATCCGGTAAGCCTTTTCTTTTTTATGAGTTTCCGGCCGGCGGAACGGGAGGATTCGAGGAGCACGACGGCAACAGCGCCACCAGGAATTTCACGGAAGGAGACTTCGCATCCATTCAATCGATCGAGGTGATTGAGCACATCCACCCCTTGAGGCTGAGGAAGGTTTCCCTCCGAGAGGACTCGGGGGGCGCCGGACTGCGCCGGGGGGGGCTGGGGCTGCTCCGCGAGGTGGAAGTTCTGGCCGACAATGCGCTTCTCTCGATATCATCGGATAAAAATGTGATTCCTCCCTTCGGGGTATTCGGGGGCGGCCCGGGAAGCCCGAACCGGTTTGTCGTCGAAAGGAACGGGGAAACGCTCCCTCCCTCCGAAACGCCCGGCAAGGCGGCGGGTTTCCGCCTGCTTCGGGGAGATGTCGTCGTTATCGAAACTTCGGGAGGTGGCGGTTTCGGTGACCCCCTTGACAGGGATTCCGGACAGGTCCTGAGAGATACGGTGGCCGGCTACGTATCGGAAGTAGGCGCCCGCCGGAATTATGGCGTTTTCATCTGGGATTCCGGCGTGGACGAAGAACAGACTCTTTCGCTTCGCCGCACCATCCGGATGAACAGGAATTCGCTGAAGGCCGTTCAAAAAAAGACAACACACAGCAAGAACTCTCGCCGCCTGTGCCATGTGCATCCGGAAAGCGCGGAGCATATGACCCTTGCGCTAGGCGCCCTGGTTGAAGTCGGTGGAAAAATGGGGGCGCCTCTACGCGCCTGGATTGAGATGGACTCTGAAATGGCCCCGGGGTCGCTGGGCCTGGATTCTCTGGGGATGGCCATTATCGGCGTGAAACCGGGAGAAGAGGTTTTTCTCGTTCCGCTCGGGATTTGATGCCCTTCGCCTGGCCGATTCAAAAGGATTTTTCCATTATCCACCAGGTGAATATTGGAGGATAGCCCCGCCTTGCATCTCGTTGGGATCGACACAGGAGGAACCTTTACGGATCTCGTTTTCTATGACGAGAACGAGGGAGCGATGAAGGTGGCGAAATTTCTTACCGTTCGGGGGAGAGAGGACGAAGTATTTCTCGAGGCTCTCGGGAGTCTGGATTTCGACATCGCATCGGTCGGCAGAATCACACACGGGACAACCGTGGGAACCAACGCGCTTCTCGAGAATACGGGTGCGCGAACGGCCCTATTGACCACATCGGGTTTCCGCGATGTTCTCGAAATCGGCCGAACGCAGCGCCTGGTTCCGCAGAGCCTATTCGATTCGAAATTTATCCGGCCCAAGCCGCTTGTTCCTCGTGAACTTCGTTTCGAGGTTGCCGAGCGCATACTGGCCGATGGCAGCGTTGAAATCGCGGTTCAAGATGATGAAATCCTTCGGCAGGCCGAACGTCTGCGGGAGCTCGGCGTTCAGGCCGTTGCGGTTTGTTATCTGCACGCCTACGCGAATGGAGACAACGAGAGCAAGACCGCCGAGAATCTCCGCCGGAAGCTGCCCGAATTATTCACCTCTCTTTCGCACGAAGTGGTTCCCGAGTACCGGGAATACGAGCGTTTTTCGACGACGGTCATCAACGCCTATCTCGGACCCAAGATCAGGGATTATGTCGCCCGCTTGAACACGGCGCTTCAAAATAAAAAATATCGGTCTTCTTTTTTCATCATGGCTTCGAATGGCGGAATGCTGGATGCAAAAAAGGACTTGCTCTTTCCCGTCCAGACGATACTTTCGGGACCGGCGGGAGGGGTGGTGGGGAGTGTCGCGCTGGCGGAGGAGCTGGGATTGGATCACCTCATTACCTACGACATGGGCGGAACGAGTACGGACGTATGCCTCGTCCGTGATCGTCAGCCAATCGTGACCCGGAATAACATGGTCGCCTCGTTTCCGCTAAACGCCTCTCAACTTCAAATCAACACAGTGGGAGCGGGCGGAGGAAGTATCGCATGGCGCGACGAGGACGGCGTGCTGAATGTGGGTCCGAAGAGCGCGGGTTCCCGTCCGGGCCCGGCCTGCTATGATTTTGGCGGCGTCGAGCCGACGGTGACGGATGCGAATCTGGTGTTATCCCGCATCGGTCCACGTACCCTGATGGCGGGAAAAATTAAGCTTCATCCCGGTAAGGCGGAAAAGGTATTGGAGGATTTGGCCCGGAGCGTGGGAATGGACGATACGGTTTCCATGGCGCGTGGGGTAGTCGATATCGCCGTGGCGAAGATGGTCAGTTCCATTCGGGAGATTTCGATCGAGCGGGGATTCGATCCCAGGGAGCATGTATTGGTCGCTTACGGGGGGGCGGGTCCGCTCCATGCCGCTCTCATAGCCGGGCATCTATCCATCACGCACGTCATCGTCCCCCGATTTCCGGGGAATTTTTCCGCCCTCGGTTTGCTGCTGGCGGATGTTATACAGGAAAATATCAGGACGCATATCGTCGGCTTTGACAAGGCGGGCGCCCCCTCTATCGAGCGTATTTTCGATGAGTTGATTTCCCGTCCGGCGGCTCAGCTGCGCTCCGCCGGACTGAAGGACCTTTGCTGCCTCCGTTACGCAGATGTCCGCTATTCGGGGCAGGCATTCGAATTGACGATTCCCGTGTCTGAATCCGGAGATTGGCTCGAAACTTTGGAGAGGGATTTTCATGTCCGCTATGAGGAGCGCTACGGGCATTGTCACCCCGATGACCCGGCGGAAATCGTAACCCTCCGCGTGCGTGTAATCGGGGCGGTCGATAAGCCCCCGTGGGTCGATAAGCCTCCGCGGGCGGAATCATCCGTGGCCAACGATGGCCTGGAGGCGGCCTTGTTGGAATCGCGCCTTGTCCATTTCTCGGAACCCGTCCTGGATTGCCGCGTCTATCAACGCGATTTGATTCCGGCGGACGGTGAAATCCAGGGATCGGCGGTTGTGGAAGAATACGGGGCCGTCACTCTTGTGCCTCCTGGCTGGATGGCGACCGTGGACGACAGCCGCCATCTCCATCTGAATGTTTCGGGATAGGTTCTTTTGGCGTCGACATGAAAAACGCACTTAAATTCGGATACAGCCATGGATTGCAGCCGGGTGAAATTCCTTCGGCGGGCGAATTTTTGTCGTTTGTCGAAGATGTGGAGCGGGCGGGTTTCGATTCCCTCTGGATCGACGATCATATCGCCTTCCGGGGCAACTATCTCGAGAGTCTCGGCGCGCTTGCCGCCTGCGGCGCCCGGACCGAACGAATCACTCTCGGCAGCTTGGTACACCTTCTGCCTTTGAGGCACCCCGCCATTGCCGCGAAAGCGGTCGCCACGGTGGATTATTTATCCGGGGGCGGGCGTTTCATCTTCGGCATCGGCGTTGGGGGGGAAGAAGTCAAGGAGTTTGAGTTATGCGGCGTCCCGAAAAACGAGCGCGGCGCCCGCACGGATGAGGCCATCGAGATTTTACGCAAACTTTGGTCGGGCGAGGTGGTGAGTCACCGGGGAAAATATTTTCGCTTCGCCGATACGCGGCAGAGCCCTCCTCCCGCCACGCCCGGAGGGCCTCCCATCTGGGTGGGCGGCCGGAGCGATGCGTCACGGAGACGGGCGGCGATTCTGGGGGACGGTTATGTTCCTTATCTTTTTTCCCCCCGGCGCTACGAGGAGGGGCTGGAACAAATCCGCCAGTGGGCCGCAAGGGCGGGGAGAGCGCTGGAAGATCTTGTCAGGCCTTGGACGCCGGCCCTTCATATGTTCGTCAATCTTTCTGAGAAAGAAAACGCGGCTTACGACGCCGGGGCCGAAAATCTTTCGCTGAGGTACGGGAGGGACATGCGCGAAGTCGCGGAGAAGTATCTTTTGTGCGGTTCGCTCGATCGGTGCGCCGAAACAATCGAGTCGTTTCAAAGGGCGGGCGTGAGGCATTTCATCTTTAAAGTCGCCGCGCCGGTCAGCGAGGAGGCCGAGCATATGACGCGGCTGGCGGAAGGGCTTTTGCCGGTGGTGCGAAATCTATGAAAGAGCCGACCGGACATGTGGATACATTCGTGCGGGACCATCTTGCGCCCGAAAAGTATTGGCCGGAGATGGACTACGGGGCGCTTCCCGAGCTGGCCGCTTATCCGCCGCGAATGAACGCGGGCGTGGAGCTGATCGACAGGATGGCCAAGGGCCCGCAGGCCAGCCGCCCGGCGGTTCATTTCGGCGATACCCTCTGGACTTATGCGGATCTACTGGCGAACGCCAATCAAATCGCCTCGCTGATCACCGGCGAGTTCGGTTTTGTTCCGGGGATGCGGGTGCTGCTCCGCTTCCCGAACCATCCGATGCTGGTTGCCGCCTGCCTGGGCGTTTTAAAGGCGGGCGGAATTGTGATTCCAGCGATGACGGTGTTGAGGGAACGAGAGCTCGTCTATGTCCTCGAAAAGGCGAAGGTTCAGTACGCCATCTGCGACGTCCGGTTGGCCGGGGATTTGAAAAACGCGGGAAAGAAGGTGGATTCCCTGAAAAAAATATTATGCTTTGGCGATGGGAGCCCCGGCGGGCTGGAATCATTGATGGCTAACAGCGCGGAATCTTTCGGGAATGCGGACGTATCGGCGGACGATGTCGCTTTGATCGGATTTACCTCGGGGTCCACCGGCACCCCGAAGGGCACGGTCCACTTTCACCGGGATTTAATCGCGGCGGCGGATACCTTTCCCGGGCATTTGTTTGGGATCCGGCCGGAAGACATTGTTTGCGGAAGTCCTCAGATCGCTTTTTTGTACGGATTTTGCGCGTTCATCACCGATACGCTGAGATTCGGAGGCTCTGCGGTGTTGGTCGAGCGGGCAACGCCCAAGACCCTCCTTGAAACCATCGATAGATATAAGGCCACGATCTGTTTCAGCACCCCCTCCGGTTATAAGCAGATGCTCGGCATCGCGGGAGATTACGACTTGCGCAGCCTCCGCGTCTGCATCGCGGGAGGCGAGCCGTTGGCCCTGGCGGTTTTCAACGGGTGGAAAGAAAAAACCGGGGTGGAAATCATCAACGGCCTGGGGATTTCCGAGTTGCTGCACATCTTCATTTCAGCGGGCGGAAAAGACATTCGGCCCGGAACGATCGGAAAAGCCGTTCCAGGCTACCGGGTTCGCGTGGTGGACGATGCGATGGAGGATTCGCCGCCCGGCGAAGTGGGGCAGATGATCGTGAAGGGGCCGACGGGCTGCCGGTACTTGGACGATCTCGATCGGCAGCGGAATTATGTCCGCGATGGGTGGAATATGACGGGAGACCTCTGCCGTATCGACGAGGAAGGGTATGTTTCTTTCGAGGCGCGCACGGATGACATGATCAACACCGGGGGCTACAACGTGTCCGGCCTTGAGGTCGAGGCCGTCTTGCTTGAGCATCCCTGGGTCCGCGACTGCGCCGTGGTCGGTTCGCCGGATTCCCTGCGGGGTGAAATCGTAAAGGCGTTCGTGATTTTGTCGGAAAACGAAGAGCCGCTGGATGATACGGTCCGGGAGCTTCAGGAATTCGTGAAATCTCAACTGGCTCCTTATAAATATCCGCGTGGGGTGGAGTTCATGGAAGAACTCCCGCTAACTCCCACCGGAAAAATCCAAAGAGGGGCTTTAAGAAAGCTGGAAAAAGACAGGGCCGCCGGTTTATCCCGCTAAACCTTACTTTTGGATTGCGCTCCGCATAAATCGGATTTCCCATGAAATAAATGGTTTGACGAGGCCGATTGATCGAGTTTAACCGTGGCTTGATCTGTCATGCACATCACAAAAAAGATATACCGGCTCGGAGAGGGTTGAAATGGTTCCGCTCGCCACCCGGGGAACCGATGAGCCTGAATTGTTTTGATCGTATATTGTAGGGGCTATGAATATATGGGGAATTCAATACTTTCGGAGCGAAAAATAGCATGATCCGCTTCTCCCCGAATCAGAACAGGGCGCACCTCATCAATTGGCTTGAGTGGGGGCCGGAGGCCTTTCAAAAAGCCCGGGACCAAGACAAGCTGGTGATGCTCTATTTGGGCGCTTTCTGGTGCGGATTCTGCCAAAGCATGGACGAGACTTCATTCTCGGACGACGAGGTCATCGTTCTGCTGAACGCCTACTTCGTTCCGATACGTGTCGAGAACGCGCAGCGCCCGGACATCGACGTCCGCTACAACCAGAACGGCTGGCCGACCATCGTCTTCATGACTCCCCAAGGAGACCGGGTAGCAACCGTGAACCACCTGCCGGCCGAGGATTTTTGCAGCGTGCTGGTTCGCATTCAGGCGGCCTGCCAGGAGAAGAAGGGCGAGTTTCTTGAATCCGCACCGCCTGTCAATCTGGAAGCCTCTGCCGCGGCCCCGGAAGCAAAAATTCGGGCATCCGCCGTATTCGAAATATCGAACGCCTTGATGGCGCTTTCGGATGAGGTGAACGGTGGATACGGACCCGACCACAAGTTTCCTCATCCGGAGGCCAACGATTTTTTGCTTTACCGCTACGAGACGACGGGAGATGCCGCCTTTCTCGATCACGTTGCGCGAACGCTGAGCGCGATGCGCGCGAGCGAGACGTACGATAACGAAGACGGGGGATTCTTTCGGTATTCCTCCAAAGCCGATTGGAGCGAGCCTCACCGCGAGAAGCTGCTCGCCGATCAAGCGGGAATACTTGGCAACTGCCTGCGTGTCTTCCAACTCACCCAGCGGGCCGAGTACCGGCAATTGGCGGAGGAGGTAATCGGCTACGTTGACGGGGCGCTGTCCGGCCCCTCCGGATCCGCTTTCTTTGGGTGCCAGGACTATCTCCATGTTCCGATAAATAGAAACGGGGAAACCGTGTACAATTCCCAAAAAACTTTTTCGGTTGTCGATGAGTTGGTTTATACGGATGCCAATGCCCAGGCGGTATCGTCGTATCTCGAGGCGTCGCGGATTCTCGGGAGACCCGATTGCAGGGATCGCGCGCTAGGCGCGTTGGAGTTTCTTTGGAACCATTGCCGCGCTGCCGGTGGCGGCATGTGCCATTATCACGATGGCGAGCCCCACGTTCCCGGTCTTCTTGTTGATCAGATTTATACGGGGATCGCACTGCTTGACGCCTATGGAGCTACCGGGGAAGCCGGGTATCTGGAGCGCGCGGCACAGCTTGGAGATGAGATACTCGACGCGCAGACGAATCCTTTCGGTGGCTTCCATGACATCAGCCGCGAGGGGATGGCGCACCTGCGATACCCGCTCACGCTGCTGGCGGAAAACGGAATTGCGGCAATGCTTTTCTTGCGTCTCGCGGACTCCGCCGGGGAACGGAAATACCGAAGAGCGGCCCTTTGGGCCTTGGGCGCATTTACGGAGGATTTCACTCCATACGGAGTCTATGCCGCCGCGTACGGACGCGCGCTGGGTGCGTACATGTCCTTACCGATTCAGACATCCTGAAGCTGTATCGGTCCGCGGCCGGCCTGGAACCGGGTAAAAATTTAACGAGCGAAAAGGGAAGAAATCATGCAATTGACTCTTGCCCGTCATCCCGTCACGGAAATTAATTTTGGCGATAAAACGCGCTTGGACGGGACATCCCTTCTCGTCGATGCCGAGGAGTTGAGGGCCCTGCTTCTGGCCGATGACCGTCTTCAGAGCGTAGACCTGGAGACTGTCCGCGCCGGTGAGAACTGCCGAGTCGGTCCCGTATTCGACATCATCGAACCTCGAGCGAAGGAGCCCGGCTCGAGCCCTGACTTTCCCGGCATCCTGAACACGCCCGCCACCGCCGGAATGGGAACGACCCACGTTCTTGATGGAGCGGCGGTGACGGTGTTGATCGAGGGGTCCGTGGCGGATACGGAGGGGCGGGTCGGCCGCGTTTTGGAGATGAGCGGTCCCGCCGGCGAGTGGTCGCCTTATTCGTCGCTTCAACATTTCATCGTGGCGCCGCACGCGCGTCCGGAATTGGCTACGCACATCAAGCTCAACGCGACTCGCCGCGCGGGAATGAAAGCGGTGGTCTATCTGGCTCAAGCCGCGATGGGTGAGACGTCCGCCGAAACCACGACCTTTGACGCTGTTGGCCCCATGGTGGAGGGGCGCGAAGGGCTGCCGCGGGTGGCCTATGTCGGGCAAATATTCTCTCGCCAGCGATCGCCGGAGATAGACGAAAAGGTCATCTACGGCGCCAACACGAACGGCATGATGCCTCTCCTGCTCCATCCAGACGAGTGGTTGGACGGGGCTATCGTGCCATCCTATACACTGTCTCTCGGCGGAGCGGAGACCTACTTCTATCAAAACCATCCGGTAATCACTGACCTCTACCGGCGCCATGAAGCGGGAGAGTTGAGCTTCGTCGGGACCGTGGCGACGATAGCCGGCTCCGACAACGAAGATCGCGACCGAAATTGCCAGGCCGCGGCCAACCTCGCCAAATGGAGCCTGAAACCCGATGCCGCGGTTCTTACCAAATTCGGCGGAGGCGTGCCGCATTCGGATATGGCGATTACCGCGAATCTGCTGGAAGGCGCGGGGATACGCACGGCGGTCATGGTGTCGGATATGGCGAAAGACCGGCGGATCGAATCGGCTCTGCTGTTCAATTTTCCCGATGTTGACGCGATAGTATATTGTGGCGGAGTCGATACCATATGGAAGGTTCCACGCGCGGAGCGCGTCGTCGCGGGCCACCCGGACCTGACCGAGGCGCTGGCGATGTCTCAGGAGATCGGAGCCGCTAGTATCGTGGGCATTCTCAACCAGCAGGGCGCAACGCGCCTGCGGGCCGTAATATATTAAGGCGAATTCGGCGATCAGGAGTGAAGGAGGGGGGGTCAAGTTGCGAATCGTACACTACGTCAATCAGTTCTTTGGCGGGGTCGGCGGAGAGGAAGCCGCCGGGTCTCCGCTTGAAGAGAGAGCCGGCGCGGTAGGGCCGGGCCTCCTGTTTGAGCAAATGATGGGCGAGGGCGCTGAAATTGTCACCACACTTATATGCGGCGACAACCATGCTGTTGAGCATCAAGATGAGGTGGTTGCCTCCGTCGTGGACAAGGTGAAGAAAGCCCGGGCCGAGCTTTTCGTGGCTGGCCCATGTTTCGAGGCGGGACGCTACGGAATGGCCGCCGGGGCTATTTGCGCCGCCGTCCAGTCGGAGCTTGGGATCCCGGTGGTAACGGGAATGAGCGAGGAAAACCCCGGTACGGACCTGTACCGCGAATCATTGTACATCATCGACTCTGGCCGTCAGACAGCCGAGATGCGCGGCGTCATGGTAAAGATGGCGGACCTGAGCAAGAAGATGATGAACAACGAAAAAATCGGTTCGCCCTCCGAGGAAGGCTACCTAATCAGGGGATTGATTCGCGACGAATTCGTGGAGCAAACGGCGGGCAGGCGATTGGTGGATATGCTCTTGGCCAAGGTAAAGGGCGAGCCGTTTGAGTCGGAGATGGTATCGACTTTCTTCGAACCAATCTTCATGTCTGTTGCCGTCAAGGACATCTCGAACGCCAAGGTCATGGTGATTACCGATGGCGGACTCGTTCCCAAGGGCAATCCGGATAATATCGAAGGGATGGCCGCTACGAGGTGGGGGACTTATAACCTGGAAGGCCTCGACGATTTGAAGAGCGAGGACTATGAGATATCGCACGGTGGCTACGATCCGAAGTTCGTTCAAGAAGACCCCCACCGGCTAGTGCCCCTGGATGCCTTGCGTGAACTTGAGAAAGAAGGGGCTATCGGCGAGTTGCATAACGAGTTTATTTCGACATCGGGACTTGGGAATCCTCTATCCAACACGCGCAGAATGGGCAAAGAGATGGTGGAGAAGGTCAAGGAAGAAGGCGTAGACGCCGTCATCCTCACTTCGACGTGAGGCACCAGCACCCGCAGCGGCGCTGCGATTACGACGGAGTTGGAGAAGGCCGGAATCCCTGTGGTGCAGGTGACGTCGGCCATGCCAATCGCCAAGATGATAGGTTCCACCCGGGTCATCCTCGGACACGGGATCGTTAACGTCACAGGCGATCCGACCTTGTCGCCGGAAGAAGAAAAGAAGCTGCGCTGTCAGTTGGTGCAACAGGCGTTGGCCGCGCTGGAGTCGGAAGAGAAAATATAGCTCTCCTCCGGCAAGAGGCAAATCCAGGAGATGTCCTTCCCGAGCACTCGTCGCGCCTCAATTCTTTTCTTTCGCATGTCTATCCGAAATCGGAATATTCCTTGGAGGGGGAAAATGCCTTTCTATAAAATGTCGGAAATGGAAGAGTCTCACGTGGCCGCGCAACCCATGGGAAAATTCAAGGGATTGGCGGGCGAGTTGATGAAGGTGGGATTTGTGACCTATCCGACCGGGAAACTGTCGAGGCCGCACTTTCACCCGAACGAAGAGCAGTTTCTCCTGATTTTGGAAGGAAAGCAGATCATGATTGTGGGAGAGGAAGAGAGGCTCCTGGGTCCCGGTGATCTCGCCCACGTTCCGAGAAATACCAAACACGGCGGGATTATCCTGGATGAAGTGGTTATGTTCACGGTAAAAAGCCCGGTCGGGGATGGCTCTCTCGACCAGGACCATAACGATGCGGAAGATGCCGAGGAAATTACCCGGCATCTGAAAAGAAAACTCCGGGAACTCACGTAAAAGGGAAATTCCAAACTTTTCCGTTCATGTCTGAAACGAAGTCAAGGTCCTGGGTCCGGAAGGAAAACACAATGCGATCGCCTGCAATTTTTCAGGTCCCATGGTTGAGGCTGAAATTCGCGATATTAGCAGCTCACCGTGAACGATGCGGTATCATTCTTGAGGGAAGACTATGAAGCTATTTTATTTTGACGAATTCCGGCTCGGGGTGCTCAGCGGGGAAAATGTGGTCGACGTTTCATCTCAGGTGCGGGACATTCCGCATACGGGACCACACGCTCTGATCAGCGGGCTGATTGAGCGCCTCGATGACCACAGAGAGCGTCTGGAGGATGCCGGGGCAGGGGATGGCGGCGCGCCGATTTCAGGTGTCAGGATTCGCCCGCCTTTGCCCAGGCCGATCAATATCGACTGCATGGCGACTTAACTACATGGAAGACGGCGCGAAGGAGGACCCGGCTCCGATCAACGCCTTCCACAAATCGCCCGGGTCTATAATAGGAAATGGCGATAGCAAGGTTTTGCCTGACGTTCCGGCGGCCATCTTCGAGGGCGAGGGCGAAATCGCCGTGGTCATCGGAAAGCGGGCGAATCATGTCAGCGCCGAGAGGGCCATGGAGCATGTGTTCGGGTACACCAACTTCGTCGACGGTTCGGCGCGCG
>NYYB01000137.1 GCA_002685755.1 Nitrospinota bacterium | reverse complement strand
TAGGGCATAAAACGATGGTAATGGTTATGCGATACTCCCACCTGACGGCCCGCCATAAGGCGGCGGCGGTTGCCCTTCTGGACCGCACAGAAGACAGTAAAACAGACAGTACGGCGAGCAATGAAGTAGTGGGGTAGTGTAAGTTATTGAAAACAAAGTGAGCCCGGGTGGCGGAATGGTAGACGCTACGGACTTAAAATCCGTTGGCCGGAAGGCCGTGCCGGTTCGAGTCCGGCCCCGGGTACCATCTTCAAGTAGGAAAATCAGAGGTTTCTGAGGATTCCTGATTTGCGATAGATTTTGCCTCGTCCGCCAGATCGCCGAACGTCATAGAAACGTCATAATTCTGTTTCTGGTAGGCGTCCTGCTTTTCCGCCGCTTCTTTGAGGTCATCTTCCGAGGTGATGTTATAGCGGCTAAAAACCGACCGGGTTTTGTGGCCGCTTATTTTCATCCCGACGGCCTCGGTGACGCCCGCCCGAATGAGGTTGCGGACGCCTGTACGCCTAAGATCGTGAAACAGGCGACCCGAGAGACCTGTTTTCTCACAAGCGGCCTCCCACGACCTCCTATAGCCGGTTTTGCTGATAGGACGACCCCTGTGCTCCGCAATAATTGGATCCCATACGAATTCAAGGCTTTTAGGGTCCGATAAATAGCACATTCAATCAGAAATTTAAGACTCAATTGCGTATTTCGACATGGCTCGTCCCCACTAACCTAACTCCCTAACCCATTCAATCTACAGGGGGTCCACTTTTTGCGGATCACAGGGGGAGGTCAGCCTAGCTCTTGGCGAGCAGGTCCTCTAGATTCTTGGAGGCGCGCACCGTCGCGTAGCGGGCGAACTTTCCCTTCGCGGTCGAGACGCTCCGTTTTGAGCCCTTGGGGATGTGAATCACCCCGCCGGCGGTCACGGTCTCGCGCTCGCCGTCCACCCGGGCGTCCACCACTCCTTTAATAATGTAGATGAACTGTTCGTGCGCGTTCTCGCCGGAGGGCTCCTCGTAGGCCTCGGGCAGGTCGAAGAAGCCGAAGGTCAGCCGCTCGCCCTCCACCCATTTATAGTTGAGCGTCGAAAACGGCGGGGCGTCGAGGGAGTCGATGATGGGATGGTAGGAGTTGCGGAGGCCCTCGACGATGGCCTCGGACTTTTCGGGCTCTTTTTCCTGGCCGGGGTAGTTTCCCGCGTCGAATTCCTTGTTGACGGCCTCGACCGTGGGGGCCGCGTCGGGGACGGCCTCGTCCTGGGCGATGCCGACGACGGTCCAGCTGCGGTCCTTGACGTACAGATAGTCCATCTGTCCGTCTTCGGTGGCGAGCATCTGATGGCGCGCGTAGGGCGGGATGTGGATGAAGGTTCCGGGCGCGACGATGCGCCGGTCCTTGCCGACGAGGGAGTGAATCTTTCCTGCCACCGGAAAAATCATGAGCTCGTTCGGATGATAGTGAAGTTCGGACCCGGTGCCCGGGTCTTTCGAGACCAGGCAAAAGTAGATGTAATCGCCCTCGATGATGGGTCCCCGCGCGGACGAGAGATGGGGGGTGAGTTTTTCCTCGCCGAATTCCTCGAAACGGTAAAAAGGCATTTTAAATCGTCCTCCGGTGAAAGGCGCCGGCGCCCTCCAGCCCCCGGAAACAGGGGGAATAAATGAAAAATCTTGAATGTTGTACAGTTGAATGTTAAGTTCACTATATCATTTTTTGAATTTAGAGGGTGAAGAGCGCGTCCGTCGGAGTGCGCGGTCTTTTTAATGTCCGGAGAGGGGGCGCTTTTTTTTCCATACCCGGAATCGATAATGTTTGTCGGATGTAAGTGTAGCGCCCTTATCCGTTTGCGGCTCCAAGCGGATAGGGTTTTTTCGATTGGCCTGTGGACTGGAAATTTTTCTCAATTTCACCGGAGGTAATGACCATGTACAAGAAGATCATGGTGATAGCGGCCCTTGCCCTCATCGCTACAATCGCCGCTTCGCCGGCGGCCATGGCCGCGAAGTTCCGCATCGGCCACCATCGCTCCGTCATGGGCGCCATCACCGTCGTCGCCCACAAGATGGGCTATTTCAACGATACATTGGGCAAGGGAAAATACTCCATCAAACAGTTCGCCCAGGGAAAATTGATGCGCCAGGCGGTTCTGGCCAACGCACTCGACGTTGGCGGCGCCGCGGACCGGGCGTTTTATTCCGCGATTTCGAAGCAAGCCAGTATCAAGGGAATCGCCAACGCCAATTACTGGTGCAAGGCGAACCGCCTGCTCGTTGAACCAAACTCTCCCATCAAATCCGTGGCGGGCCTGAAGGGCAAAAAACTTGGCATCGGAAAAGCGACCGGGACATACTTCACCTTCAAGAATTTCGTCCTTCCCAAGTACGGAATGACGACGAAAGACTACACGGTTATCAACATGAACAACGACACCCGTATCGCCGCCCTGAAATCGAAGACGGTCGATATGATCGGCCTGAACAACCCCCAGGCGGCCATCGCAATCGAAATGGGAATCGCGCGCTCGGTGGAAACCTTCTGCAAGTACGCGAACAATCTCTGGATCATCATGGGCAACGGAAAAACCCTGAAAGCCAAGCGTGCCCAGTATGTTCAGTTTCTCCGGGGCTTCATTCGCGGCTTGAAGCTGCATCAGACGGACCGCGCGAAATTCGCCAAGGTTTACCGTTCCCACCTGCGGTCCAAGGGCGCGAAGATGTCCCTGGGCGTCGTAACGGCCTCGGTGAACGATCTGGATATAAGGCTTCTCCCCAGCGAAAAAGATTACAAGTGGTTTGACTTCATGGGGGGCGTTCTGCTCAAGCTGAGAAAGGCCAAGCGGACCGTCGACCTTCGCAAGGACGGCATGGACCTGACCATGGTGAAGGAAGCCATAAAGGCGGAAGGCTGGAAGGAACCGGCCAACTAGTTTTTTAAGTTGATTCGCCGGAAATTGGTTTTGAGGATATCCCGCGGCGGGGCAGGGGATGCGAGCGGCATCTCCCCCCCGCCGTGGTTGATTAGGGATATGGCATGCGCCGGATTAATCCACCGAAACGCGAATCTTTATTAATAGATGGCGGGGAAATTGAGCCGGGGTTCAAGGGATATATTCCCTTGCCCATCGCCGGGATGCTGGGGGGCGGGGAGACGGCGCTGCCCCTTCATTGCGTCCGGGGCGCATCCTCCGGGCCGGTGCTCGCCGTCCAGGCCTGCGTGCACGGGGACGAGCCCCAGCCGGTCCGTGCCCTCCATAATGTGCTGAAAAAAATCGACGCTGAGAAATTTCGCGGAACGCTGCTGATGATCCCGGTGGCGAATCCGTTCGCTTTCGCGGATTTCTCCCGGCAGTCCCCCGACCAGCACGAGCAGACGAACCTCTGGGGCGCTTTTCCCGGAAACCCGAAGGGGACGCTGACGCAGCGCTACGCCGCCAAAATCCGGGAGGCGCTGATCGATAACGCGGATTTTTTCGCGGAGTTCCACTCGGGCGGCCGGGCCGGGCGGATTCAGAACCGGGTGGACATGGACCCGGGGGTCAAAGACCCGGAGGTCAAGGGCTCGGCGGGAAAAAAGGCCCGCGCCATGGCCCTTGCGTTCGCGAGGGGCGGGGCGGGGCTGGTCCACGGCGTTCCGCTCTCAAAGGCGAGCGCGCCGGGCTACGCGCTCTCCCGGGGGATTCCCGCCATCAGCGTTGAGATCGGCGGAGCCTACCTGCCCGAGGCCGAGGAGGCGCCCTACCGCCGATGCCTCGAGGAGGGGCTCTGGAACCTGATGGTTCACCTGGGGATGCTGGCCGGGCGGGAGCGGCACTCGCGGCTGACGTATTTCGACGTTTCCCACCGGGCCGAGGTGAATCCCTCGGCGGGGGGCTATCTGCTCTCCCGGAAAACCCGCTTCGCCGATATTGGTGGGCGGGTGAGAAAGGGGCAGCTCCTTGGGGAGATGCTCGACCCATATACGCTGGAGGTGACCGAGGAGCTGAGGAGTCCTTCGGATGGAATTCTGTTTTTTAGCCGGTGCAGCGGGCCGGTGGAGGTGGGGAACAAGGGATTCGCCATCGCCACCAAAACGAAGAAAATTTAACTCCTCTTGACGCGCAGGAGATAACCGGAGGGGACCCCCCGTGAGAGGGGTGCCTTCATGAATGGAGATCAACATGCCTTTCTATGATCCGAAGAAGATGAAGCGCGCCCTGGCCGGGGCGACCTACAGCACCTCCGAGGGCGTTTGGGCCACCGGCGAGCGGATGCTTTTCGGCATCATCGACAAACCCGCCGGGACGGGCAGCCGCCCCCACCGCCATGCGAACGAGCAGTTCATCCTCGTGCACAAGGGCACCCTCAAGGCCATGATCGAAGGCAAGCGCAAGACCGTGAAGACGGGCGGGATCATCCACATCCCCGCGAACGCGCTCCACAGCATGGTGGCCACCGACGATGAGGATGTTATTTTCATCGTGGCCAAGGACACCGCATGGGGAATCGAGGGCGATCCCGACGACGACAGCGTCGTGGGCGCCTATCTCGGCAAGGGGGCGAGGAAAAAAGTCGCCGCGAAATACGAAAAAATCGCCGTCGATTTAAAGAGTTCGGGCAAGTCTCTCAAGTCCAAGCCTTTGCCCGGGCAAAAGAAAAAAACGGCCCGAAAGAGCGTGAAAAAGAAGGCCGCCCCGAAAAAGAAATCGGCCCGCGCCCGGAACTAGGCGGGAGGCGAGCACAGCGCATCCCCCGCTCCAGTGACTGCTTGCGGGTGTGATATGTTGTTCGGAGCAAAATTTTTCCGGTACACAGAGGTCCCCTTTTCCGTGGAATGGGGATAAATAGCGGAAGGAGAATTCCGATGGCAGTAGCCACACACGGTGAAGTGAAGCTTCCAGTTGAATTATCCACCAAGGAAAAGACGGTCAAATGGATTTTCGACAATGTACCGAGTTTTATCCTGCTAATCGCGGGCTGGGAGCTCATCGCAATGTACGTCGCTGAGCCCGCCTTGTTTCCTCGGGTGGGTCCCATTGTTTACCGGGCCTACGAGGTGATTTTCGTCAAGTTCGAGGATGCGCCGGCCTGTATCTTGTGTGTCCACATCTACCATACGGCCTGGCGGATCATGGTCGGGATGGCGATTGCGACCGTGGCCGGGATTTCCATCGGCATCGCGATGGGGCGGGTCGCCTGGTTCGAAAGATTGATGGTTCCGATACTGAGCATGCTCCTCCCGATCCCGGCGCTGGCCTGGAGCCCGATTCTGGTGCTCTGGTTTGGCCTCGGAAATACCACCATGATTTTCATCACGGCCTTCGCGGCCGCGCTCCCGGCTATCTCTTCGACGTGGACGGGCGTGAAAACGGTGAATCCCATTTGGATACGGGCGGCGCGATCGATGGATGCCCGGGGCATGACGCTGTTCTGGAAGGTGATATTTCCCGGCGCTCTGCCGTTCATTCTCTCCGGAATCCGCATCGGCCTGGCGCGCGCCTGGCGGGCCGGCATCGCGGGCGAGATTGTCGCGGCCAGCGACTGGGGCCTGGGCTACTCGATTTTCGACAGCCGTGAGGACCTGGATACGGCCTTCATGTTGGTGGGCATCGCCTGCATCGCCTTGGTCGGTTTCATGATGGAAAAGTTCATCTTCGAGAAGCTCGAAAAAGTCACCGTCGTGAAATGGGGCATGATGGAAGAAGTCGGCGGCGGCACCGGCGCCGGCTAGCGGCGGATAAGACTAAAAAGGCCGGCCCCGAAGGGCCGGCTTTTTTTTTATTCTTCAGTGGACCCGTAATCGATTAATTTCCCCGGACGGCCTCGGTGGTCTGGCGCTCCAGTTCGATCACCTTCGGGTCGAACGGATCGCGGGGCCGAGGCAGGTCCACCCGGATTTCCTTGTGGATGACGCCTGGCTGCCCGGCGAGGACGATGATCCGGTCGGCCAGATAGACGGCCTCGCCCAGATTGTGCGTCACGTAGAAGATGGTTTTGTGCGTCTGCTGCCACACCTCGATGGTCATCTCCTGGAGATTTTCCCGCGTCTGGGCGTCGAGGGCGCCGAAGGGCTCGTCCATCAGCAAAAACTCGGGCTCATAGGCGTAGGCCCGCGCCACGGCCACACGCTGCTTCATCCCGCCCGAGAGGTTGTGCGAATAAAGATGCGCGAATTTCTCGAGGTGAACGAGTTCGATGTACTTCTTCGCGGTCTCCTCGCGCAGCTTGGGTTCCATCCCCTTCATCTCGAGGCCGAACTCGACGTTTTTGAGGGCGGTGCGCCAGGGGAAAAGGGCGTACTCCTGAAAAACGACGCCGCGGTTCATCCGCACGGCATCGGTGATGGGCTTTCCGTCCAGGAGGATTTCCCCCTCCGTGTGCGGGAAAAAGCCGCCGAGAATATTGAGCAGGGTCGTTTTTCCGCAGCCCGATAGGCCCACCACGCATAAAAACTCACCGTCCTTGATATCCAGGTTGATGTCCTTCAAGGCGGTGACCACACTGTCCTTGAGCATGTAGTCCATCGTGAGATCCTTGATGCTGACTTTCGCAGGCATAACCCTTCCCCTTGCGGCATAAAAAAGCTGAACGCTTTCGCTCCGGCCCAATGGCGGGATGTCATATGGATGGCCCTTAAGTTACTTCAAAGGGAAAGGCCGCGTCAATTTGGGCTGTCTAGGCCCTAAGAAGCCAAAAGTACGCTCCAATTGGCGGCGACGAGCGAGACCGCCATCGCCAGAAGCGCCGCCGTCACCGCCCTGAAAAACGCCCGCTCCGGCAGCCGGGCGAAGAGGAGGGTGCCCATGAAAAAGCCCGAAAACACCGGAATGGTGACGGCCGCAATCAGAAGGAGCGAGTCCCTGGAGAAGGCCCCAGCCGCGAGGAGCGATGCGATGACCGCCGCGCGGAGGATCACCTGGGCGGCGCTCAGAACGAAAAGGTAGCGGGTTTTTGAAAGATTCAGGCCTGTCAGATAGGCGGCGATGACGTGCGAGGGCATGCCGACGGTGCCGAGCATGACGCCCGCGAGAAGACCCATCCCGATTCCCCGGAGAGGGGAGGCCCCGGGCGGCTTCGCGCTCTCCGGGTGGGTCCACTGCCAGAGGACCTGACCGATCAGGAACGCGCCCAGGAAAAATTTCATGAGCCGGGCGTCGGCGTTGAAAAGGACGGTCAGGCCAAGGGCCAGGCCGGCCAGCCCGGCGAGGAAGAAGGGAGCGAACGGCCCCAGCCCCTCCGCGGCCGCCGAGCGCGTGCGCCAGCCGTTGAGAAGGCTGGTCAGCAGGGTGGGAACCGAAATCACCGCGATCGCGGTCGGAACGCTCCAGAAGATCGCCACCGCGGGGGTGGTCAGCGTAGCGAAGCCAAAGCCGCCGATGGCCTTCAGGCCCGAACCGACGAAGGCCGCCAGGAATACGAGAAGAAAATTCATCCGGATCTCATGCGACCGGGTCCCGTGCGAGAGGTGAAACGGCGCCGGCCGATAGAGTAGCTCGGGCGCGCGTCTTGACGATCCATCGGATATATCACATTTTACTTATAGCTACCCATCGGTAATTCATAGCGGCGGCGGCCGGACCGGCAAGGTGATCGAGGTCATGCGCCCGCCTTGCGGGGTTGAGCGTTTCGTCCCGCGTTATTTCTTTTGCCATTTTTCATTTCCCGGAAAGGGAGATACGACATGCCGGAATCCGCAGCCCAGGTCCCCGATAGTCACGCCCATATTCTCGAGAGCAAGGCGCTGCTCCATTTGGCGCTCGTCCTGAAGGACGGCACCCCGCAGGTCTCGCCCGTATGGTTCGACACCGAGGGCGATTTGATCCGGATCAATTCGGCCAGGGGCCGCCTCAAGGACAAGGTGATGCGCTCCCGGCCCGCCGTCGCCGCCGCCATCGTCGATCCGGAAGACCCGTTCTGCTGGCTGGGGATCAAGGGGACGGTCGTGGAGATTACCGAGGAGGGGGCCGAGGCCCACATCGACGCGCTGGCGAGGAAATACCTCGGCACCGAGACCTATCAGAACCGCCAGCCCGGCCAGGTGCGCGTGCTCTATAAAATTCGCCCGGAAAAAGTGTTCACGATGGCGCCCCCGCCGGCCCTGAGTAATGAGGCGTCCTAGTACGCCTCGCGTTCTAGTAAGCCTCCCGGCCGGTGACGACCCGCGCGGCGGTGGCGAACATCCCGGCCGCGTCGATGAGGTTCCGGGCGGGCACCCGCTCGTTGGGTAGGTGGGCCTCCGAGATGAACCCGCCCGGCCCGAAGAAGATTCCCGGAACCCCGTTGTCGATGAACAGGCGCAGCGCCCCCGGCGACTCGATTCCGGGCAGGAACTCGTTCGGCCTCCCCCGCACGGCGGGCACAACCTTTTCCATCAGGCGGACCACGGGCTCGTCCCCGGCGATTTCGGTCACCCCCCGCGCCCCGCTGGGAATGATGTCGAGGGAGGCGTCCAGCTCCGGGTCGTCTTTTTTCATGTTTTCCAGAACCCCCCGAAGCATGTCGCGCACGCCGGCGGAGGTTTGTCCGGGGATCATCCGGACATCGAAAGTCGCGGCGCACCGCCCGCCCACGACGTTCACCGCCGAGCCGCCCTGAATCGTCGAGAAGGTCAGGGTGCACGGCCCGAGGAAGGGGTGGGGCTCCGTGCCTAGAAGATCCGCCTTGAAGGTCTCGACGATCCGCGACATTTTTTCGATGGCGTTGATTCCCTTGTCGGGGACGCTGACGTGGACCGAGCGCCCCCGCACCTTGACCTCGAAGAATATCCGGCCCTTGAAG
>NYYB01000136.1 GCA_002685755.1 Nitrospinota bacterium | reverse complement strand
GATTTCTCCCCCGAAGAACATCAGTTCCTACAAAGCCTGGAAACCTACACCCAGACAAGCCCCGAAAGACTTTTGGCCCTGATACGGGCGGTGGAATATGCCGTGAAAATCAAGATTCCCGGCGCTTTCGTGGAATGTGGCGTCTGGAAAGGCGGAAGCATAATGGTTGTCGCATATACACTGAGCCGGCTGGGCGTTCGAGAACGAGACTTGTTTCTTTATGACACCTTTGAAGGAATGACCGAGCCAACCGAAATAGATGTATCCCACTACGGGGTGGCCGCAGCCGAAAGTTACCGCCGCTACAGGGA
This sequence comes from Nitrospinota bacterium, assembly GCA_002685755.1. Taxonomy (GTDB): domain Bacteria; phylum UBA8248; class UBA8248; order UBA8248; family UBA8248; genus UBA8248. Next base: position 9,679 of record NYYB01000136.1, on the reverse strand, counting down.
AGAAAAAGTTGACGACGCGGGATTATTCGAAATCAACATCGCCCCTCTGGAAGAGGTTCGAAAAGCGCTTGAAAAAACAGGATACCCCCAAAAACACGTTCATTTCGTGAAGGGAAAAGTGGAGAATACGATACCGGGAACCGCTCCGGAGCAAATTGCGCTTCTTCGGCTCGATACCGATTGGTACGAATCGACCCGCTACGAGATGGCGCACCTCTTCCCACGCTTCTCGACCGGAGGAGTGCTAATCGTGGATGACTATGGAGAGTGGCGGGGCTCCCGCCAGGCTATCGACGAATACATCAACGATAATAATATTCCGCTACTCATGAATCGCATCGATTACACGTGCCGGATAGCGGTCAAACCCTGACTAAATCCCTCGCCTTGAAAAACGCATGCGCGAACGGGAAATACACCCCCTCACACCGCCCGCCTATCACCCCACAAAATTACATGAAGGCGCGGGGTGAACCGGAAGCCGCGCTCGAGGGCGGCCTCGGCGAGGGGAAGGAGGCGGGGCTCCATGTGCTCAAACTTTTTTCCGCCGGGAGAGATGATGATCCGATCGGAGGGTAATTCGGCGAGGCCGTAGCGTTCGAGGAGGGCGTCCACCTCGGCGATCTCACCCGATTTGTGGAGGACGAACTTGAGGTAGGGCTCCTTGGCCCGCCAGAGCCAGCCGAGGAAGGCGGGCTGCTTGTCCGGGGCGATGGCGGCGGAGGCGAGCTTGGGCGAGACGTTCCACTGATCCACCGGGCCGAGCAGGGCGGCGGAGGGCTCGATGTAGCCCGAGGTCTCGACCTCGACCCGCAGGCCCGCCGCCTTGAGATGGGTGATCAGCGGGACGCAAGCCGGACTTTCGAGCGGCTCGCCTCCCGTCACGATGACCTGGCTGCCGGGGCGCCCGGCGCAATAGTCTAAAATCTCGGCCGCCGATAGCTCCAGGACCGGCGGGCCCTCCCAGCTGTACTTCGTGTCGCACCAGGCGCAGCCCACCGTGCAGCCCATCAGGCGAACAAAAACCGAGGGGCGGCCCAGCGTCGCTCCCTCCCCCTGGAGGGAGTAGAAGAGTTCGTCCGCCAGCGGCACTCGCAGGGAGGCGACCGACGAGACAGACGCTGCCGGCGAGGTTGACTCTGGGTGAATAGCGGGCGCTTCGGACATCGATGGCTCCTCGAGCCGGCCTGGGACGCGGCCTTGACCGAGGGCGCTGGGCCCTAGCCGAGGGCGGCGGCGACGATGATGGCGATCCCGATGAAAATCGCGCCGACGACGATTCCCACCGCGCGGTTTTGATCCTTTGAGAGGGCGTCGTTCACCGAAAAGGGCGTGACCCACTCGAAAATCTTGTAGCCCACCATCAGAAGAATGATACCCACCAGGCCGTAGACGACCGAGAGAACGAGGTTCCCCACCGGGCCGATTTTCTGGGCGCCATTGGCGAGGGCCTGCGCCGGAACCACCAGGGTGGCCGAGAGCGCAAGCAAAGAAAGCCTGAATTTGATCATCACCAAAAAATCCTCCTGGGGGCGGCCCGAGCACCGCGCGGCGGGGCGCCGCGCGGCTTCCGGAGAGACCATAGCAAGAGGGGGCAACCTCGCCAAGGGAGCGCCGCGCTCCGGCGGGCCGCCCCAACGGGGTTTCTCGCCACCAATCCCGCTAACATGGTATACATTGGTTCGGGATTCTCTACGAAGGGCCCGGAAGGCGGCTGCCCGGGCCGATTTATTGAGGATTTTCGATGGACTGGAAGGGCCGGAAAGTTCTCGTGACAGGGGCCGGCGGCTTCATCGGGAGCCATCTCGCCGAGGCGCTGCTCGGCCTGGGAGCCGAAGTGACCGCCCTCGTGCGCTACACCTCGCGCAGTTCGGCGGGCTTTCTCGACCCAATCGCCGGAAAAATCCGCGTCCTCTCGAACGACATCACCGAATCGAGCGGCGTCCTGGCGGCGATGGAGGGCCAGGAGTTCGTCTTCCACCTCGCCGCCCTCATCGGCATTCCGTTTTCCTTCGAGCATCCCCAGGAAGTCACCCAGGTCAACACCGTGGGCACCCTCAACGTCCTTACGGCTGCTCGCCATACCGCGCCCCGGCGGGTGGTCCTCACCTCGACGAGCGAGGTCTACGGGACCGCCCGGTATGTGCCCATCGACGAGGACCATCCCCTCCAAGCCCAGTCCCCCTACTCGGCGAGCAAGATCGCGGCCGACAAGCTGGGCGAGTCGTTTTTCCACACCTACGAGATGCCTGTCATCACGGTTCGGCCCTTCAACACCTACGGGCCGAGACAGTCCGCCCGGGCCGTCATCCCCTCCCTGATCACCCAGATGCTCGCCGGGGGCCGGGTGAAACTCGGCGCTACCACCCCGACGCGGGATTTCAACTTCGTCAAGGACACCGCGAACGGCTTCATCAAGGCCGCCGAGACCGAGGCCGCCATCGGGGAGACCCTCAACCTCGCCACCGGAAAGGAAATTTCAATCGGCGATCTGGCGAAGAAGATCGCTGGGCTGATCGATAAGGAGATGGAATTCGAGACCGAAGAGCGGCGAATCCGCCCCGGCACGAGCGAGGTCATGCGCTTATGCGGCAGCGGAGAGAAGGCGGCGGCCATCATCGGGTGGACGCCCGAATTCACCCTCGATGAAGGCCTCCGGCAAACCATCGACTGGCTCCGCGATACGGGCAGCGTCGATGATCCGGGCAGGTACCGCGTCTAATGAAGGCCATCGTCCTGGCCGGCGGCCTCGGAACACGCCTGCGCCCCCTCACCTTTGCTATTCCCAAGCCCCTCGTCCCCGTCGGCGAGAAGCCGATTCTCGAAATCCTCGTCGAAAACCTCAAATCGCACGGCACCGAGGACATCTACCTCGCCGTCGGCTACCGGGCCGAGTTGATCGAAACCTACTTCCAGAGGGGCGACCGATTCGGGGTCAACATTCACTACTCCCGCGAGGAGAGCCGCCTCGGGACCGCCGGGCCCGCTCGGCTGGCGCGCGATCAGTTCGGAATCTCCGAGCCGGTCCTCGTCATGAACGCCGACATCATCACCAATCTTAATTTTCGGGACCTCTACCAGTGGCATGAGGAGAAAGGAGCGGCGATCACCGTCGGCATCCGGCCCTTCAGGCAGACGATACCCTTCGGCGTCGTCGAGACCGAGGGTGACCGGATCACCACCATCGTCGAGCGCCCGGCCCAGACCTGCCAGATCAACTGCGGAATCTACGTCGTCAACCCCGGTGTGCTCGACCTCGTTCCTCCGGACGTGCAGTTCTACATGCCCGATCTCATCGAGGCAGCCATGAAAGAAGGAAACCCGATCCACGGCTACGAAATCCGCGAAAAGTGGGTCTCCATCGACAACCTCGGCGACCTCGAGGAGGAAACCGGCCGGATGGAGCGGGACGCCCCCCAGCGGGACGAGGCGCGATGAAAGTTCTTTTCTGTACGAACGATCAGAGCTTTCAGCCTTCGAACGAGCCCTACGGCTTCTATCTCGGCATCACCTCCCTCGGACACAGCGCCGAGGTTTTCTACTACCGCCGGAAAAGTTTTTTCTACTCGAACTTCCGCAAGCCGTGGGTTCGGTGGATGAACAACCACCTCGCGGAAAAGTGCATCGGCGAGGAGATTGACTTGCTCCTCGTCCACCGGGGCGGCTACGTCGCCGCCGAGACCCTGGAGCGAATCCGGCGAGAGAGCGGCTGCCGGACGGTTTGTTTTTTTCCGGACAATCCCTTCGGCGCCTACACTCCGCCCCTGCCCTTCGATCTGATCGCCGCCTACGATCTTTTCATCACCAAGGACACTTATTTCGGCGAGGAATTCGAGACCTACGGGTTCGAGAACGTCGTCGCCCTCCCTCACGCCTACGACCCCTCGGAGTTCGAAGCCCGCTTCACGGATGAAGAGCTGGCCCCCTTCCGGGCGGACGTGGCTTTCATCGGCGGCTATCACGCCTTCAGGGAGCGCATATTCTCAGGGCTGACGGACGAGGGCGTAGATTTCCGCATCTGGGGCCCGCGCTGGGCGCAGGCCACGGACCCCTGGATCCGGGAGCGGGTTCATATGAAAAGAGCGCTCGACCGGGAGGAAAAACTCAAGGCCCTTCAGGCGAGCAAGATACTGATCAACCTTCAGCACGGCGGCGGCGCGCTCTACTGGCCCGACGACAAGGTGGTCCAGTACATGGGTGCCGGAGCACTGATGATCGTCAACGACAGGCGCGACCTCGGGAAAATCTTCGAGCGCGGGCAGGAAATACTGACCTACCGCAATCGGGGGGAGCTTCAGGCCCTCATCCGCGAGCATCTCGCGGACGAGCCGAGGCGCCTTGAGATCGCCCGGAAAGGCCGGGAGCGCGCCCGGCGCGACCACACCACCGCCGTCCGGTTCAACCAGATACTCGATATTCTTCGGGAGCGGGGGATTCCGGCCGGGAATGAATAGAGAATCCGCCCCGCGTGGCGCCCGCCGCCCGATTCCGCTATCTTCTCCTTATCCGCCCGCACCGAAAGGAACCAACGCGAAATGAATCAGCCGCGGAATCTCGCCTACGACGAGGTCAAGGATCATCTCGCCGTGCGGATACGCGCGCACACCAAGTTCGCCAATTTTCAGCTAGAGACCTGGTTCGCCGAGAACCTGAAAATCCCCCCGGGCGGTGCGCTGCTCGAAATCGGCTGCGGGGACGGAAACTGGTTCAAGACCTGGGCGGGCTGTCTCGGAGCGGAGGGGTTCATCGCCGGTATCGACAAAAACGAAGAGTTGATAGCCCGCGGTGCGGCGCGGAAAGTCGCGTGCCGCAAGCTTCTCCTGCGAATGGATTTCAGTGATCTCACCGCGTTCCTGCCGGAGACGTTCGACTGCGCAGTCGCGCCTTACTCGATCTACTACGCTGACGACGCCCGCGAGACGGTGGAGGCGATACGCTCCCTGCTGAAGGAGGGAAGCTGGGCCTACCTCATCGGCCCGACCGAGCGCAACGCGGACGAGCTTTACCAACTGAACAAGCTCCTGTTCGGATTCGAAAGCGACGACCCGACTAAGCGGCGGGCCTGCCGAATCGAGGAGGAGTTTCTTCCGGCGGCGGAGGAACTGTTCGCCGAGGTCGCGAGCCGGCGCGTCCCCCGCATGATCACTTTCCCCTCGCTGGACCACTACTGCGAGTACTATCGAGCGACGCTGCTCTTCCGCGAGTCCTGCAAGAAGGCGGGCAGGACCCCATCGGCCGGCGAAATCGCCGATTGCGGCTGGGAGAATCTCGACCTCTCGAAGGAGGTCGTCGTCGTCGAGGCCCGCCGCTGATTGTGGCCCGCGGCTGAGCGGGCCCCGCTGCAGAGCGTGACCCGGAATTTACCGTCCGATTTTTTTTTAAGGAACACCAGGGAGAATCGTCATCGCGCAGCCAGGCGCCATTCTCGTCATCGCTCCCCACCCGGACGATGAGACGCTCGGACCGGGGGGGACCCTCCTCCGGCGCGCCGACGAGGGTTGGGAGCTTCACTGGCTGCTCGTGACCGACGGGCAACACGCAACCGGCGAGGCATCGGACGAGCGGCGCGAACACGAGATCGAGGCCGTCGCCGGACGCTACGACTTTAAAAGCATCCGCCGCCTGAAGATGCCGGTCTCGGCCCTCCACCGGGTGCCCGAGACGGAACTCTACGAGGGAATCGCCGGGGCGATCCGCGAGGCAGAGCCCTCCGAGGTGCTGCTCCCCTTCCGGAGCGATGCCCACAGCGACCATCACGCCGTCAACGCGATCGGCTGGTCGTGCTCGAAATCGTTCCGCTTCCCCACGGTGCGCCGGGTGCTCATGTACGACACGCCCTCGGAAACCGATTTCTCGCACCCGGGCGATCCGTTCGTCCCTGGTGTGCTGGTGGACGTCACCGGCTACCTGGATCGCAAAATCGAGATCATGGGAATCTACGAGAGCGAGTTGAGGGCGCACCCCTTCCCGCGCTCCGAGGAAGCCCTTCGGGCGCGGGCAACGCTCTACGGCGCGATGGCGGGCTGCGTGGCGGCCGAGGGATTCATGCTCATGCGCGACATCGATCGTCTCTGAAGTTCAATCCTTCCGGTACTCCGAGATTTCGACGAGGTTACCGTCCGGGTCGCGGATGTAGACCGAGGTGATCGGCCCTTCGGCGCCCGACTTGAGGACGGGGCCCACCTCGATGGAGACGCCGGCCTCCCCGAGTTGGCGGATGACCTCCGCTATCGGCTCTTCGCTGATCAGGCAAAAATCTCCCGCCCCAGGGGCGGGCGCCTTGGCCTTGGGCTCGAACTCGCGCCCCGCCTGGTGGAGGTTAATCTTCTGGCGGCCAAAAACGAGCGCCCGCCTACCGCTGTCGAACTTGACGGCCCTCATGCCCAACACCCGATCATAGAATTCGCAGGTGGCCGGAATCGAGCGCACCGTCAGGACAAATTGATCGATCGCGGAAATCTTCATCGGCGGGTCAACTCTCCTCCTAGCCCCAGTTTCGGACTCGGAACGGCGAAATTGGGCCGCAATCTCCGATACCCAAAACGCCATCATCTACGAATGGCGGGGGAAGGTCCACGGCGATTCCGACCGGACCACCCTTTTATCCCAGATTGGACAGCCGGGGGGCGGAATCAGTAAAATCGGCTCACGGATTTGTTTTCAGTCAAACCCTGGAGAAAAATGAATGCCAACTCCCGCGGAACTCGCGGAATGGGTCAACGATGCGCGGGACCGAACCTGCGAGCTCGTGGACGATCTTTCGGACGATCAACTCATCGGCCCGAAACTCATCTGCGTGAATCCACTTCTCTGGGAGATCGGGCACATGGCCTGGTTCCAGGGAAAATGGCTGCTGCGCGGCATCAACGGGCGCGAGCCGATCCGCGCCGACGAGGACGAACTCTACGATTCCATGGAGATTCACCACCACACGAGGTGGAATCTTCCCCTGCCCCCGCGCCGGAAAGTCTATCGCTACATGGACCAGGTCGTCGCCAAGGTGATGGAGCGCGTCGAAAGCGGCGGCCTGACCGAGGACGAGGCCTATCATGTCATGTACGGGGTCTATCACGAGGACATGCACACCGAGGCTTTCTCCTACACGCGTCAGACCCTGGGCTACCCGGTTCCCTCGGGGCTCCTCGAATACACCGAGCGCACCCGCACGAAAGAGGACATCGGCGGCGGACCGTTCCCCGGCGATGCGCGGATACCGGGCGGCGTCTATATGCTCGGCGCCCCCAGGGACGAATCCTTCGCCTTCGATAACGAGAAGTGGGCGCACCCGGTCGAGATCGCACCATTCGCCATTGCCCGGGCGGCGGTGACACAGACCGAGTTCTCGGAGTTCGTTGACGGCGGCGGCTACCGGAACGAATCGCTCTGGTCCGGGGAGGGTGGAAGTGGCGCTCCGAGGAGGATTCACAGCATCCCGTTCATTGGCGCCGCGGCGCGGACGGTTGGGAGCGGCGCAACTTCGACGAGTGGTTGCCGCTCGAACCGCACCGGCCCGTGATTCACATAAACTTCTACGAGGCCGAGGCCTATTGCCGGTGGGCGGGCCGGCGGCTTCCCACCGAGGCCGAGTGGGAGTTGGCCGCCTCGGGCGAACGATCCGCCTCGGGCGGCGGATTCACCGAGCGAAAGCGGCGCTACCCCTGGGGGGATGAGCCGCCCACCCCGGATCGGGTCAACCTCGACTGGCGGCACATGGGCTGCGTGGACGTCGGCGCGTTTCCAAAGGGCGACAGCGCCTTCGGCTGCCGCCAGATGCTCGGGAACGCCTGGGAGTGGACCAGTTCGGTTTTCGCCCCCTTCCCCGGCTTCGTCGCCGACCCCTATAAGGACTACTCTGAGCCCTGGTTCCACTCGCGCCGGGTGCTTCGTGGAGGTGCCTGGCCCACCCGCTCCCGGTTGATCAGGAACCTGTATCGAAACTATTTTACCCCCGAGCGCAAGGATGTCTGGGCCGGATTCCGGACCTGCGCTCTCTAGATGCCACTGCACCAAAGGCCGATGAAAGTATCCCTGGTGACTCCAGCCCCTCCCCGCTCCCGTAAGGGAAACCGCGTCACCGCGATTTCGTGGTCGCGCCACCTCCGGGCCCTGGGCCACCGCGTCTACATCGAAGAGAAATACACCGGGCGCGGTTGCGATCTGCTGATCGCCCTTCACGCACGGCGAAGCTTCCCCTCCGTCGCGCGGTTCCGGGAGGCGCACCCCGGCCTGCCGCTGATCGTCGGGCTCACCGGAACCGACCTCTACCAGGATATCCGCACCAACGCCGACGCCCGGCTTTCCCTCGAGCTGGCCGACCGCCTGATCGTCCTTCAGTCGATGGGAGTGGAAGAGCTGCCCAGGCGTCACCGTGGCAAGGCACGGGTAATCGTCCAGTCCGTCAAAGCGCCCGCCGGTGATTTCCAGCCGCGCAAGGGTTCCTTCGAGGTATGCGTTGTCGGCCATCTGAGATCGGTTAAGGATCCGTTTCGCGCGGCGAAGGCCGCCCAGCTGCTCAAGCCTCCCTCGAAAATTAAGGTGGTCCAGGCGGGAGGCGCCCTGACCAAAGAGATGGCGGATCAGGCCCGAAGCGAAGCGAAGACCAACCCGCGCTATAAGTGGATCGGAGAGATACCCCGCTGGAAGGCCCTACGGCTTATATCGAGAAGCCGGCTTCACGTCCTCAGCTCGGAAATGGAAGGCGGCGCCAATGTGCTCTGCGAGGCCATCGCTTGCTCGGTGCCGACGCTGGCATCCCGTATTTCGGGCTCCATCGGACTGCTGGGGGAGGACTATCCTGGCTACTTCGAGGTGAAGGACACCGACGGGCTCGCGTCGATGCTGGACCGGGCCGAAAAAGACGCCGATTATTACCGCGAGCTCAAAAACTGGAGCAAGCGGATCAAGCCTATCGTCTCGCCTTCGACCGAGCGCAAATGCTGGAAGGACCTGATCGCCGAATTCTCGGCCTGATCGCCCTCAGTCGATTCTCAGATAGACGACGGCGAACAACCACCCTGCATCCGTCCAAACCCGCTCGGCCGTAAAGCCAACCTCCGCCGCGAACGCCGAAAAATCCTCGATGTCGTATTTGTGCGAATTTTCGGTATGGATGGCCTCGCCCTCCCGGAAGGCAAAGGCCTCCCCGCCCAGCCTCACGCTTTGGTCCGCCCGGCTCACCAGATGGCTTTCGATTCGCCGTTCGCCGTAATTATAGAACGCGAAGTGATCGAATTTCTCGAGATCGAAATCGGCGTCAAGCTCCCGGTTCATCCTGCGGAGAATGTTTTTATTGAACTCCGCCGTCACACCCAGGCCGTCGTTATAGGCGGCCTCGAGCCTTTCAACGTCCTTGATGAGATCGATTCCGACCAAAAGCCCTCCTCCGCTCCCGCAGGTTTTTGCCATGTTTTTCAGAAGCACCGCCGCCTCCTCCGGCGTCAGGTTGCCTATCGTGGAGCCGGGAAAATAGGCAACGGCACGCGCGGGCTTCCGCTTCGTCGGCGGCAGATCGAAGGGCTCGGAGAAATTAGCGCAGACGGGAAGAAACTCGATTTTCGGGAAAATCGCGGCCAGACCCTTTGCCGATCGAATCAGGAACTCCCGCGATATATCCACTGGAATGCACGCAGCCGGCTCAATCAGGCGCTCCAGGAGGATGCGCGTCTTCAGGGCCGAGCCG
>NYYB01000203.1 GCA_002685755.1 Nitrospinota bacterium | reverse complement strand
TTTTTATGCGGATCTTTACCTCAGCGGCAAGCTCAATCTGAAGGACATGATCACCCATGTTTATGCGCTTGGCGAAATCAACCGGGGCTTCGATGAGCTTGAAAGCGGGGTGGTGCAGCGCGGACTGATCGACATGGAGCGGGACTGAATATTTTATCGAAATTCTTAAAACCGTGTCCGTCCCGTCCAGGTATTCATCAGAAACCCAGGTCCCATTTCTATTGAAGGTGGTTGTGGCGCGATGTTTACCATATGGGTGGCGGCTGTCAGATAGCAGCCGGTTCTTAATAGAATTGTAGGAAAATCGAGAAATTTGTTGTTTAACGGTTGCCGGGACGCATTGGAGAGTCATCGCCCAGGGAAGTGAAATCACGATGGGAGGGTCATGAAACCGATTTGCCTCATCAATCCAGTATCGTCGTTTCTTTTGGACGAGCGGGTTTTCATGAGTTTGGGGATTCTCAAGGTGGCCGCTGTTATGGAGAGCCGCGGCTATCCAGTGGAATTTCTCGATTTGTCCGGCATTTCCAACTACGAAGAAGCGATGAACTCCTACTTGTCCACCTCTGGCTGTACGATATTCGGACTGACAGCCACGACCCCTCAGTTGCCGTCGGCGGCGAAAATTCTCGGCGCCATTCGCGATCATAACCCCCGGGCAAAAGTGATAATCGGCGGGCCGCACGCGACCATGATCAATGCGGCCTATAAAAGGGAGCAAAGTTTGGGCATCGACGGCCGGGCCGCGAAATCGTTTCGCCAATTGACCGAACTATTCGTTGTCGTCGTTTCGGGAGACGGCGAAGATGCGATTTTCAAGGCCATCGAGCCCCTTTCGCCTAAAGTCGTGGATGCCGACGACCCTGCCTCGTCTCTTTGGCTGACGAACGAAAGATTCACCGAACTGCCGTTTCCGGCGCGCCATCTCGTGGATGTCGATAGCTATCAATATTCGATCGATGGCGAAAGAGCGTTGAGCCTGATTGCTCAACTCGGTTGTCCTTTCAATTGCGGTTTTTGCGGGGGACGGGAATCCGCCGCCTTCCGCCGGATTCGGATTCGGTCATCGGAAAACGTTATTCAGGAAATCGTCCACCTTTACAAGGAGTATGGCGTAAAGGGCTTCATGATGTATGACGATGAATTGAACGTGAATCCCAACATGGTCGAGTTGATGAATCTCATCTCCAGTGCGCAGGAGGACCTGGGCGCCGATTTTCGGCTGAGGGGGTTCATGAAATCCCAGTTGTTAACAGACGAGCAGGCCGAGGCGATGTACCGGGCGGTATTCCGGTGGATACTGGTCGGGTTCGAATCCGGTTCACCCAGGATTCTCAAAAACATCAACAAGCGGGCTACGCGCGAGGAAAATACCCGTTGCATGGAAATTGCCGGGCGACACGGGCTCAAGGTGAAAGCCCTGATGTCCGTCGGACATCCGGGCGAGTCGGAGGAAACCATCCGGGCCACACATGATTGGCTCCTTGAGGCCGCGCCCGATAAATTCGACATTTCCATAATCACCACCTATCCCGGCAGTCTCTATTTCGATCATACCGTTCCCCATGAAACCGAGGAAAGTACCTGAGTTTATACCTACAACGGGGACCGGCTCCATGGAATCGAATTGGATTACTCCCACACGGCCGACTATTACAAGGGCGACCCGGAGGGAGGTTACAAATCCTATGTGTACACTGATTATTTGAGCCAGGATGAGTTGGTGACCCTGAGAGATTGGGTTGAAAGCGATGTTCGAGAAAAGCTGGGCATACATTTCAACCCATCGGCCGCCGCGGTTCGTTTTGAGCATTCGATGGGCCAATCGGGCCGCCTACCGGATAATATATTGAGGGTGAGCGAAAAGGCCGGCGCTAAGGCTCTTCAGGATGTAAAAGAAAATTAATCTTATGCACAACAAAACGATACTCAACCCGCAGGCCTAACATTTAAATCTGGTCGTTTTCCCTGACCGCGCCGGAAACCTCCATGACGATAATAATCATTTGTTGAGCCAGTCCGTCTTGAAGGTTCCCTGCCTGTCCACACGTTGGTATCCGTGCGAGCCGAAATAATCCCGCTGGGCCTGCAGGATTTCTCCCCCCAACGAGCCGCTCACGAACGCGGAGTAATACGCCAGGGCCGACATGATGGCGGGAGCGGGGATGCCGAAACGGGCGATCTCCCTGGCCATATGGCGCCACGGGGATTCACGGGATTCCAGTTGCCTGGCTAACTGCGGAGCAAGGAGAAGATTCTCCAGGGAGGGGTTTGCCCGAAACGAATCACTGATAATTCCGAGAAGAGAAGATCGGACAATACATCCGCCCCGCCATATTCCGGCGATTCGGCCTTGATCGAAATCCCACCCGTATTTCTTTCCGGCTTTGGCCAGAAGAGAAAAACCTTGGATGTAAGCGCAAAGAGTAGAACAGAGGACCGCCCCTTTCAGGCGCGCGAGATTCTCGCTTTGAGAGGCGGCGTTTTCTCCGGCCGGTTTACCTGCCCCGCCCGCCTGGCTGACCTGGGGCCGATCCGCCTCCGAAAGGAACCTTGCATGCACCGCCTCCGCAAGAGTGGGGGCGGGTGCGCCAAGTTCCAAGGCGGCCACTGCGGCCCAGCGGCCCGTCCCCGTTTGCCGGGCGCTTCCCAGGATAACCTCGGTGATTGGCTTTCCGGTTTCGGAATCGCGCTTAGAAAGGATGTCGGCCGTGATCTGAATGAGATAGGAACCCATTTCCCCGCCGGACCAGGAAGCAAAAACCGCCTGAATCTCGGATATGGACAGGCCGCAAAGGCGGTCCATGATCAAATATGCTTCGGCGATAATCTGCATCGCGGCATATTCGATTCCGTTGTGGGCCATTTTTACAAAGTGCCCCCCGGGGCTTGGGCCCACGCGGGCGAAGCAACGCTCCCCGTCCACGGATGCCGAGACGGCCCCGAGAACAGCTTCCACCCGGGCGCACCCGCTCCGGGAGCCGCCCGCCGAGATAGATGGGCCGTGCCGTGCCCCATGCCACCCGCCGGAAATGCCCAGATCCACCCATTCGACCCCCGCGTCCCCTACGCGGCCGGCCCGCCGTTCCGTGTCGCGAAAAAAGGAATTGCCCCCATCGGCAAGAAGGTCCCCCCCTTCGAGGAAGGGAAGAAGATCGTCGATCAACCGGTCGACCTCCGGGCCCGAGGGAATCATCATGAGAAGGGTACGGGGTGTGGCCAGACTCTCGATCAATTCGGGCAGGCTTCGGCACAAAACGGACATTTCCGAAAGGCCAGATATATCCGCATGGTCGTATCCGGCGACACGGAAACCGTGTTCGGTCAGATTCAGGGCCAGGTTCCGCCCCATCGCACCGAAACCGATGATGCCGATGTCGGAATGTTTTGGGAGCCCCGAGCGGCCGCGAATGGTCATGCGTTTCCTCAAGATCATGCATCTGTTCGGCAAAAAACCCACATCTACGCACAGGCAGTATAATGAGTCCCATTCCTCATGGGGAGTGGGTGGGTGCGGGCGGGAGGCGATTCAAGTTTAACGGGAGAGGAGGTCGGTGGTCCGGTTGGCCTGAAGCCTCTAGTTTAGAGTTCTACGAATTTATACCCCCGGTTCAGGTGTAAGACGGAAAATATCAGGCTGAGGAAGCAGCCGGGGAGCAATCAAGAGCAGGAACTCGTTAAGTGACCGCAGGCGGATTCACTCGAGGCGCCAACGAATCTTTCCCGGGGACCGGCTTTAGAAATAGACCTCCGGAATGACGATGATGTCCCCCGGTTTGAGGAACTGGTCCTGGCTTCGGTCTCCTTCCATGATTTTTTCGACGTCGACCTCGATGGCGAATTCCTCGCCTCCCTCGACCCGGACGATTCGGGTGCGGTTTGCCGCCGCCAGTTTGGTCAGCCCTCCCGCCTTGGATATGGCCTCGACAACCGAGAAGTTCTCTTCGGTGAGATCGTAGGGCCCCGGGCTATTAACCTCGCCAAAAACGAAGATTTGGTCGGCCTCGGGAATGAATACCGTGTCCTTGTCGCGTAGGGCCAGGTTGAGCGAGAGGTCTCCTTCCTTGAGGAGCCGGTTTAGGTTAACCGTGATGTGCTTGACATCTTTTTTCTTGTCCCCGGAATGCCGGAAGACGATGATGTTTTTTCCCGCCTGGGAAACGTTGACTCCGCCGGCCTTGGCGATGGTTTCGAGAAGAGTGATCGGCCCCTTGAGAGGAATTCCGCCGGGACTTTTAACCGCACCCAGGACGTTGATGAACTTGCTCGAAAATTCCACCACCTGGACGGTAATTTGAGGGTTGACCAGAAAATCCTTCCCCAGGCGGCTGACGAGCGCCTTTTCGATTTGGTTCAACGTCAAACCGCCGACCCGCAATCGCCCGATCAGGGGAAATGTGATGAACCCATCGTTGCTTACGCGCATGTCTCTCTTGGTGAGGTCGGGCTCCTCGAATACCAGAATCGATAAAACGTCTTTTCCGCCGACGGTGTAATTGCCTTCCCTTTGAGTGGAGGTAACCAGGGGGACAACGAATTTAGCTTTCTCGGGCTTTGAGTCCGGCCTTTTTTTTGCGGTCCTCGACTTGCCTCTGGGTTCACCTTCCTTGGATTCGTCCGAAACCCTGGAGGGCGAATCCTTGTAGAGAATTTCGACGACGAAGCTCTTGCTGCGCTTGCTCGACTTGAACTCAAACTCCCGCTCGGTTTGTATGTCGATACTCACGCCGCCGAATTTACCGCGAAGATTGGAAACCTTGAGGGACTTGATCCCGCCGAGGGGGAGCTTCAGTTTTTTATCGAGTGAGCCGATGTCCCGATACAAAGCGAACGGGATCCGGATTTCCAGGCGAGGCGGTTCGCTGGCCGCTTTTAGCTGAGGGTCGAATGCGCGGTCGCTTAAAAGGAGGATTTCGGTTTTCCCGTCCCCGGGTTCGATTTCTATCGCCTGAATCCGGGAGATACGTGAGACTTTCGGACCCGGACCGCCGCAACCGGCCGCCAGCGCGAAAACCGTGGACAGTAAGGCCGGGAAAATGAACCGGCGGAATCGCCTGGATGGGAAATGCCGCATGGCCTTTGCGCCCTTTAACCAAATTTATCTGAAAAAATGTTGATGAAGATGTCAAAAAAGCTCGCAGATCCTACCATTCATTTCGGGTTTGCGGAAGATGGGAAGTTTCTCGCTAATGCCGGGAACAGTTATTGGGAACCCTCAAATGGTTCCAAAACTCTCGTAGGCAGTGGTACAATTATTGAATGGAGGTCAGTGTCCGAGGCGCATTCAAGGGCATCTAATTTCAGGCTCGCTCAAAAACTCGCATACAAAATTTGTGAACTGAATAAATGTAAAGAATTCAAAGGCTTGTGAGTAGCCCACGGCGACTGAAAATCCGCGTGCCGGCGCTTCAACTCTGTCCCGTGGCAGCGTGAATATTTCAAAGTCGATGAACCCACAGACTGAATGACTGCCAGTCATGAGGTCAGGTGAGCGTTTCTCGCCAGCCCTTCTGAATAATTCCAACAACCGACAGGTGAGTAAGGGCGCCGATAAAAAGGAGCGCCGCGAAAGGCCGCCCCGGGACCGGCGGTTTCTGGCCTACAGGCCGGAGCCATTCTCCGATGAATCGCAGTCGCTCGCCACTTCCACGGGCTCGCTGGCCCGGCGCGTTCCAGCGACGAATTCGTCGAGGAGCTGTTTCGCGCAGGTGTCGGGAATCTGAACGGGAGGGTGTTTCATGAAGTAGGCGCTCACCGGGTAGAGCGGACCCGCCTCCCCGCGGTCGCGCGCGATGCGGCAGAGGCGCACCGCGTCGATGACGACGCCCGCCGAGTTGGGCGAATCCTCGACGGAGAGCCTGGCCTCGATCTCGAGCGGGACCCCGCCGAAGCCTTCCCCCTCGATCCGCAGGAAGCATATCTTGTTGTCATCCTGCCAAGGGACGTAGTCGCTCGGGCCGATGTGGATGTTGTCCGCCTCGAGGGGCTCGTCCAGCTGGCTCTGCACCGCCGATGTTTTCGAGATTTTTTTTGAGTGGAGCCTGGAGCGCTCCAGCATGTTCAGGAAATCGGTGTTGCCGCCGGTGTTGAGCTGGTAGGTCCGCTTGATCTTGACGCCGCGGTCGGCGAACAGCTTCACCAGCGTGCGGTGAAGGATCGTGGCCCCGAGCTGGGCCTTCACGTCGTCGCCGACGACGGGAATCCCCG
>NYYB01000135.1 GCA_002685755.1 Nitrospinota bacterium | reverse complement strand
GCTGATACTCGGCTTTCCGGTCGGGTTCGTCGGGGCGGCCGAATCGAAGGAGGCCTTAATCGCCCGGGGCGGCGGCGTTCCCTTCATTACCCTGACCGGGAGGCGGGGGGGTAGCGCCATCGCGGCGGCGGCGCTGAACGCGCTTGCCCGTGAGGTCGGCCGCCGCCCGGCAGGCGCGGAAAAATGACGGCACAGGGGACGGCATCGCCGATAGAAAAAACTTCCGAAGCGCCCTGGCTGAGTCTCGTCGGCATCGGTGTCGACGGAATCGAGGGAATCGGAAAAAGCGCGAGAGAGGCCATCTCGGAGGCGGAAATGTTCATCGGCGGGGAGCGCCATCTCGCCTTTCTTCCCGAGGACGGACGCCCCAGGGTTCCCTGGCCCTCTCCCCTCCAGGACCTCATCGATCAAATTCCCGGCTACCGGGGAAAGAAGCTTTGCGTCCTGACCACGGGGGACCCTTTCTTTTTCGGAATTGGGGCGCTGCTCGCCGAAAAGATTCCGATTGAGGAGATGAAAGTCTACCCTGCTCCCTCCTCTTTTAACCTGGCGCTCTCCCGGCTGGGCTGGTCCCTGCCGGGAGTCCGGGCGATCTCCCTGCACGGAAGGCCTCTCCGCTCCCTCCTGCCTCATCTGGTGGACAAGGACCGCCTCGCCATCCTGACCGCCAACCGGAATTCACCGGGGGAAATCGCCGGCCTTCTCGAGGCGGAGGGATACGGCGGATCGATTCTCCATGTTTTTTCGCACCTCGGCGGACAGGGCGAAACCCATGTCATCCTGACCGCGCGGGAGCTGGCCTCGGCTCACTCGGAGGACCGGATACAGGACCTGAACATCGTAGCCGTCGAACTCGCCGCCGAGGGACAAGGGCTCTCCGGCCATTTGCTTCCCGGCCTCGAGGAAGGACACTTCCGCCACGACGGCCAGATCACAAAACGGGAGATTCGGATTCTGACGCTGGCGGCTCTAATGCCCAAACCGGGAGATCTGCTCTGGGACGTTGGCGCGGGCTCCGGCTCGGTATCGATTGAATGGCTCCGCGCCGAACCCTCCCTTGAGGCAGTCGCCGTCGAAAAATCGAAGGCCCGGCTGGAGAACCTGCGGGCCAACGCCGAGGCGCTCGGCGCCCCCCGCCTCCGGGCCGTTCACGGGGAGGCGCCAGGCTGCCTGACGGAACTTTCCGATCCGGACGCCGTTTTCATCGGCGGGGGATTGCGCGATGAGAGCCTGATTGAAAGCTGCTGGCCGCGGCTCAAACCGGGCGGGCGGCTCGTGGCCAACGCCGTCACCCTCGAGGGCGAGGCCGCGCTACAACGGTTTTTTAGCGCCCACGGCGGCGATCTCGTCCGGCTTCAGGTGAGCCGCCTTCATACCACCGGCCTCCTTCACGGCTGGCGGCCGGGCACTCCGATCACCCAGCTCCGGATCGCCAAGCCATGACTTCTTCCGCCCCAAACGGTTTCGGCACCCTCTACGGCATCGGCGTCGGACCGGGAGACCCCGAGCTTCTCACCCTGAAGGCGCACCGCCTTCTGCTGTCCACTCCCGTGGTCGCCTTCCTCGCCCCCAACGAGGGGGAGAGTTTTGCGCGGCGAATCGTCGCGCCCTATCTCGACGGCGCCGGAAAGGAGGAAATCTTGGTCCGGATGCCGATGCGCGCCGACAGGCTCCCGTCCCATAAGGTATACGATCGGACGAGCGGGAAGCTGGCCGCGCATCTGAAGGCGGGGCGCGATGTTGCCTTTCTTTGCCAGGGCGATCCTTTCTTCTACGGCTCTTTTATGTATCTCTATTCGCGGATGGCGGACGATTTCCGGGTGGAGGTCGTTCCCGGCGTCTCCTCCATCATGGCCAGCGGCGCGTCCATGGGCGCCGCCCTCGCCTCCCGGAACGACACCCTGACCGTCCTGCCCGGTCCCCTCCCGGCGGAGGAGCTCGAGACCCGGCTCGCTGCCGCGGACGCCGCCGTGATCATCAAGGTAGGCAACCATTTCGAAAAAATCCGGGACATCCTCGCGGCCTCCGGCCTGCTGTCGCAGTCTCGCTACATCGAGTGCGCCACGCTCGAGGCAGAGCGCATTCTCTCCCTGGAGGAGGTGGACCCCGGACAGGTTCCTTATTTTTCGATGATCCTGGTTCACAAGCGCGGTGATGCATGGAAAATCTGAGCGGCCCGGCCATCTTCGTCCTCGCGGAGAGCGCCCGCGAAACGGCGGAAAAACTGCGCGCGTCCATTCCGGGGGCCGAAATTCACGGTCTCTCGCGCCGGGTTTCCGCCGCCGATGTTTATTTCGAGAACTCCGCCGCTCACCTTTACCGCCTTCACCGGAGCGGCCGGGAGATCGTCGGCGTCTGCGCCGCCGCCATTTTAATCCGCGCCCTCGCGCCGGCGCTTTCGGAGAAAACCTCGGAGCCCGGCGTCGTGGCAGTGTCCGAGAACGGAAGGTTCGCCGTCCCCCTTCTGGGCGGCCACCGGGGCGCGAACCGGCGGGCGCGGGAGATCGCCGGGCTTCTGTGCGGGACGGCGGCGGTCACCACCGCCGGGGACGTTCACTTCGGAGCCGCTCTCGACGAGCCGCCCGAGGGCTACGTCCTCGGCGAACCCGAAAAGGCAAAGGCGTTCACGGCCCGCCTTTTGGCCGGAGAAAAAGTCCGGATCGAGTCCGGTGCGGATTGGCTCCGGGAGGCGTCCCTTCCCGTTTCCGCCGATGGACCGCTTTCCATCCGGGAGGAAATCCGGAAAACGGAAAGCGGACCCGAAACGCTCGTCTACTATCCCCGAAAGGTGGTCATCGGGGTCGGTTGCGAAAGGGGCTGCGCGCCTGATGAAGTCTCCGGGCTAGTTCACCGATCCCTCGATTCCCTCGGCCTCGATCCGCGCTCGGCCGGACTGATTGTCTCCATCGCGCTCAAGGCCGACGAGCCGGCTCTTCATCTTCTGGCCGAGGAGTTTGGCGCTCCGCTCCGTTTTTTCTCCGCCACCGCTCTCGAGCGGGAGGCGCCGCGGCTCGCCAACCCCTCCGAGGTCGTTTTCGCGGAAACCGGCTGCCACGGGGTCGCCGAGGGCGCCGTTCTCGCCGCCCTTGGGCCGGAGGGGACTGCGCTTGGTCCTGGAAAAGCGTTCGCCCTCGAAAAACAAAAAAGCCGCCGCGCCACCTGCGCCCTCGGGATTCGCGAAGAAGGCCCCTGGCTCGAGCCACTTCCGGGCCGGCCGCGCGGGGAGCTTTTTGTCATCGGGCTGGGCCCCGGCGATTCGGGGTGGCGCACCGCCGAGGCCGAGGACCTTCTCGCCCGATCGACTGATCTGGTGGGGTATCAACTCTACATCGACCTGGCCGGGCCGCTTTCGCGGGGAAAACACCTCCACCCCTACGCGCTCGGGGAGGAGGAGAAGCGGGTCCGGACCGCTCTGGACCTCGCCGGGGAAGGGCGGCGCGTGGGCCTTCTCTGCTCGGGCGACCCCGGCATCTACGCGATGGCCTCGCTGGTCTACGAGTTGATCGACCGGGAGGACAATCCCGAGTGGCGCGGACTGCACATTCAGGTCTCTCCCGGCGTCTCCGCCTTCCAGGCCGCCGCCGCGCGGGCGGGCGCCCCGATGGGCCACGACTTCTGCGCGATATCCCTGTCCGACCTGATGACGCCTTGGGAGATCATCGAGCGGCGGATCCTCGCCGCCTCGGAGGGGGACTTCAACATCGCCTTCTACAACCCGGTCTCCGCCCGGCGGAAAACCCAGCTCGGGCGGGCGAGGGAAATCCTGCTGGAGCACCGCCCGCCGGCGACGCCGGTCATCGTGGCGCGGAATCTGGGCCGGTCGGGCGAGGAGATTCGGGTCACCGCACTCTCGGAGTTGACCGCGGAGGGCGTGGGCATGCTCTCGGTGGTGCTCGTCGGGTCATCCGAAACGCGGATCAGCCCAGACGGAAACTCCGCCCCCCGCGTTTACACCCCGAGGGGGTACGCGCAAAAAAACTTTTCCGGCCCCAGCCTCAAAGATGGAAACGGAGAAGATGAAAGCAGGAGGAATGGGCCGTGAAGGTTCACTTCATCGGCGCGGGCCCCGGAGCGCCCGACCTGCTCACCCTCAGGGGGGCTCGTCTGATCGAAAAATGCCCGGTCTGCCTCTACGCCGGCTCGCTCGTTCCCCGGGAGGTGGCCGAACTCGCCTCCGAGGACGCGGCCGTCATCGATACCTCCTCGATGGATTTGAGCGAGATCATGGCGGAAATCGCCGGGGCGCAAGAAAAGGGCCTCGACGTCGCCCGCGTGCACTCGGGCGACCCCGCCCTGTACGGCGCCATCGCCGAGCAGATGCGCCGACTGGACACGATGGGAATCGAATACGACGTTACACCCGGCGTGACGGCCTACTCTGCCGCCGCCGCCGAACTCAGGCGCGAGCTCACCCTCCCGGGAGTCACCCAGACCCTCATCGCCACCCGGACGGCGATGGAGTCCTCCTCCATGCCCGAGGGCGAATCGCTCGAAAAACTGGGGGAATCGAAGGCGACGCTGGCGATTCATCTTTCTGTCCGGAACCTGGCTTACATCGAGGAAGCGCTCCTCCCCCACTACGGGGCCGATTGTCCCGCCGTGGTCGTCTACCGGGCCTCCTGGCCGGATCAGAAAATCATCCGCGGAACACTTTCCACGATCCGCGAAAAGGTCCGGAAAGCCAAAATCACGCGGACCGCCCTGATATTCGTCGGGGAGGTTTTCTCGGACACCGATTTCAGGGACAGCGCACTCTACGATCCCGCCCACCGCCATATTTTCAGGACAGGGATAAAGCCGTCATAAACGCTCCAGCCACCGGGCCGCCTCCAGAGCAGTCTCCACCCGCTCGCAATCGGGCAGCGCCGGCCTGTTGATGACGCAGACCCCGACGCCCGCCTCCTCGGCGGCAATCAGTTTGCTTAGTCCCGCCTCTCCCCCGCTGTTTTTTGTGACCAGCCAGGTGATCCCGTAATCGCACAAGATTTTTTTCTCGCCCGCCACCGTAAACGGGCCGCGCGCGGCGAGAAGCTCGCAGTTCTCAAGCGGCGGGCCGTCCTGGATCGGATCTACCGTGCGAACGAGAAAGAACGAGGCGCCGGAGCCCGCGAACACGCCCAGCTCCTTTCGCCCGGAGGTGATTAAGACCCTTTCCTCCCGGCCCCGAAAAAAACGGGCGGCCGCGCCGGCGTCCGGGAAGCATCGCCAGCCCGCCTTCACTGACCAGGGAGGCCGCTCCAGCCGGAGAAGAGGAATCCCCGCCTCCGAGCATCCCTCGGCGGCGTTCCGCGTAATTTGCTCGGCGAAAGGGTGGGTGGCATCGATCACCGCAGAGGCTTCGCGCTCCTTTAAAAATTCGGCCAATCCCTCCACTCCCCCGAAGCCGCCGAAAACAACCTCACCGGCGGGGATTCTCGGGCTCCTCGTCCGCCCCGCCATGCTCGTGACGGGCCGCCAGCCGGGCAGAGCGTCGATTCTTCCGGCCAGATTGAAGGCCTCCCCCGTCCCGCCGAGGATCAAAACCGCTCTCACCGATTCGCTCACCGGGTAGCTCCTCCGTGACCGGACCTGCCCACCAAGGCCCCCTCGCGATCGAAGACCAAAACCTCCACCGAGATGGGCTCACCTTCGAGAACCTTCAGCGCCGACTCCCTGCCGAGTTCCGCGACGCGGCCCGGCAGCGGGATTATTTCCGCCAACGTGAGCGCGAGAACCTCATTCGCCGTGTTGGCCCTTGCCACCTTTTGGCGAATCTCCTCCGAAGCTCCCGCGCTGGCGGCCTCCCCCGCCAGCCAGTCGAAATCCACCTGGGAGCGCCCCGAGTGCAGATCCAGATGCCCCTGCGCCAGCTTCGCCAGCTTCCCAAACCCGCCGCCGACGGTGAGTTTGGGGATAGGATTTCGCCTCAAATATTTCAGCAGCCCCCCGGCGAAATCCCCCATGTCGATCATCGCTCCGTCGCCAAGGCCGTACATCGCCTGGACCGCCCGCTCCGAGGTCGAACCGGTGCACCCGGCGATATGTTCGAGCCCGGTGGCGCGGGCCACGTCGATCCCGCTGCGGATCGAGTGAATCCACGCCGAGCAGGAATAGGGGATGACTACTCCGGTTGTCCCCAGGATTGAAATACCTCCGGCAATGCCCAGCCGCGGGTTCCAGGTTTTAAGAGCCATCTCCACCCCGCCGGGCACGGATATTTCGATCTCGATATTTCCCGGGTCTCCATGACGCCGCGCCAACACCTCGATTTCGGCGATCATCATCCGGCGGGGAACCGGATTGATGGCCGGCTCGCCCACCTCGACGGGGAGACCGGGCTTGGTCACCGTGCCAACGCCCTCGCCCGCCCTGAAGAGAACGCCCCGGCCCCCGTGGCGCCCGAGGGTGGCGATCACCATCGCCCCGTGCGTCACATCCGGATCGTCTCCGGCGTCCTTGACGATGCTCGCGCGCGCGCCGCCGCCGATAAGCGCCTCGACCGCAAGCGGGAAGCTCGGCGTCTCCCCCCGAGGCAGGGTGATCGTCACCGGATCGGGAAACTCACCGGTCAGGATCGCCGTATAGGCCGCCTTCACCGCCGCCGCCGCGCAGGCGCCCGTTGTCCATCCGCGCCTCAGCGGCCCCGCCTTTTTACGCGCCATACCGTTTCATCCTGATGTTTTCGCCGGAAAAATAGTCTATAATTTTCCGCCTTGGCCGTCCGTTTTCTCTTTAAGGACTTCTACTTTATCACCTCAATCATGGAAAAAACTTCTTTCGATTCCATGCCCGAGTTTTCGGGTGGACACGTTTGGCTCGCGGGCGCGGGCCCCGGCGACCCCGGGCTGATCACCCTGCTTTGCGCCCATGCGCTTCAACACGCCGACGTGGTGGTATATGACGCGCTGGTCGGCCCCGCGATTCTGGAGATGGCGGGCCCCAAAGCCGTGATGAAGTACGCGGGAAAGCGCGGCGGAAAACCCTCCCCCAAGCAGCCCGACATCACCCTCAGCCTGATTGAATTCGCCCGGGAGGGAAAGCGCGTCCTTCGCCTCAAGGGGGGGGACCCCTTCGTTTTTGGCCGGGGAGGAGAGGAAGCCATGCGCCTCGCCGAGGCCGGAATCCCGTACCGGATCATCCCCGGCATCACAGCGGGGGTAGGCGGCCTCGCCTATGCGGGAATCCCCCTCACCCACCGCGATCACAATTCCGCCGTCACCTTTCTCACCGGACACGGCGCGAGCGGCGAGGTCCCCGAAAACATCAACTGGCGGGCGATCGCTGAGGGCTCTCCCGTCATTGTCATATACATGGCCCTAAAACACTTGCCGAACATCACCGAAAAACTCCTCTCCGCCGGAAGGGAGGGCAATGAGCCGGTCGCCTTTATCAGCCGGGCGACCTTGCCGAAGCAAACCGTCCTCGAAACCCGCCTCTCCCGGTGTGTTGACGATGCGGGGGCGACCGGAATCGAACCTCCGGCGCTGGTGGTGATCGGAAGCGTTGTTTCGTTCCGCGAGCATCTCGACTGGCTCAAACCCCACACCGAAAGCGCCCTTTGATGGGCCGCCGCCCCGTTCAAAATGGCGGATAACCCCTCCCCGGCTCAGGCCGGCGGGCTCATCGTCGCCGGGGCTGCGTCGAACACCGGAAAAACCACGATCACGCTGGCCGCCCTCCGGGCGATGGTCCGGCGGGGCCTCCGAGTTTCCTCCGGGAAAGTCGGCCCCGACTACATCGACCCGACCTACCACCGGGCTGCCTCGGGCGCGCACTGCATGAACCTGGACAGCTTTGCGATGTCGGAGGACACCTTGGGCCGAATCGCGGGGAAACTCGCCAGCGGATTCGATTTCACGCTAATCGAAGGGGTCATGGGCCTTTTCGACGGCTCCGCCGCGGGGACGGGCTCAACCGCCGATATCGCCGGGCGGCTCGGCTTGCCCGTCCTGCTGGTCCTCGATGTCTCCGGCCAGTCCGCCTCGGCGGGAGCTATCGCCCACGGCTTCAGGACCTTCGACGAGAAGGTGCGCATCGTGGGGACCGTTCTAAACCGGGTGGCCAGCCCAAGGCACGGTGAGTTGTGCCGGGCGGCGGTGGAGGATGCGGGGTGTCCGGTCGTTTCTATTCTCCCCGAGGAATCCTCGATTGTCCGGGAGCGGCGCCATCTGGGCCTTCGACTGGCGGGAGAAGACCCCGAGCTGAAGCGCTTCATGGAATCGGCGGCGGACTGGTTCGAAGGCGGTACGGACTGGCCCGCGTTCACCGGCCTTTTCGAGGCGCCCGGCGTCTCGAACAATCATTCAACGAGGGGATGGGGGCTAATTCCCCCCGGCGGCCATATCGCCGTGGCTAGCGACCTGGCCTTCAGCTTTGTTTACCCGCACCTACTCGCAGCCTGGAAAGACAGCGGCGCACGGGTCTCCTTCTTCTCGCCCCTCGCCGGGGAAGATCCCACGCCCTCGGCGGACGCCATCTACCTTCCCGGTGGCTATCCCGAGCTTCACGCCGAAGCCCTCAGCCGGCGGAGCGATTTTTTCGGGGGACTTCACCGCGCCGCCGAGAGCGGAATTCCGGTTTACGGGGAATGCGGCGGATACATGACCCTCGGGCGAACCCTCACCGACGCCTCTGGCCGGACCCATCAGATGGCCGGGCTGCTGCCGGTCGATTTCACCATCGATCGGCCCAGGCGCCACCTCGGCTACCGTCGAGCGGTGCTCCAGGGCCCGGCCCTTGGCGAGTCAACGAGCGCGCTGTTTTACGCCCATGAGTTTCACTACGCCTCCGCCGCCCATGCGGAGCCATACTCCGAAACCCTCAAGCCTCTGTTCGAGATTGAAGACGCCACGGGTGAAAAGCTGGGCCCGGCGGGCCACCTCAAAAGCTCGGTGGCGGGCTCATTCGTTCATATCATCGACAGAGCGGCGGACTGACGCCGGAGGGGAACGAGCCGCGCGGAGGAGTTCCGCCGAAGCGTACCGCCCAAGCGGCCCATCGGTCTTTTTTGGCCCCCGACCCGGAACCGCCAGAACCCTGCCACCCCCAACTCCTCCCAAAGCGCCTCGAGGCGGGTCCATACTTTCGGATTCCCGGTCCCGCCCGGCGGAAACAGAAAACCCGCAACGCTCCCGCTATGGGCGATCTGAAGGCCCACCGCCCCGATCCGCGGGGCCATCTCCACGAGGAAATCGAATCCCCTCAGCCGGAGGCGGCGCTGATTGAGCTTCGCGCTCTCGGTCGTTACTTCGCCGACAATTTGGATGTCCCGCACTCTCAACCCCCGGCGCAGGCGGCCCAGCAGATATTCGAACTCGTCCAATTCAGAGGAAGTATAAGAAGGGCGTTTCAGATTCAGCGTATCGACGCCACCGCCCGAGGGGTGGGCGTCGAACCCGATAATCTCGAAACCCGGAACCGGGTACGGAAGATCGCCGATAACCCGGCCCTCGCGCTGGGCGAAATGAACGAACCGCTCACCGAAAAAAACCGGGTCCGAGGCCAACTCCGCCTCGACGGCAATCGCCGCCGTTTCGTCCGGAGAGAACCTCCCGCCGAATGCGTCCGCCACAGCCCGGACGGCGGCGGCGACATCGCTCGTCGATGAGCCGAGACCCAGCCTCTCGGGTGTCTGACTCCGGATGACCAGCCGCCCCCCAAGGCTCGCGCCGCCAAGGAAGGCGCCTTCGTTTTTCACACCCAGCCGCACAAGAGAGATTTCCGCTGCCCGCCGCGCCTTCCACTTTCCCGGCGGATCGGCGGTCACTTCGCCCGAAGGATCCGGAAGAAAGGAGGCCTCGGACCAGAAAATACCGCAAGGAACCGAGACCAGCCCCTGCCGCGTCCCACCATCGGCGGCCCGAAACGCCCCCTGGAGGATTTCGCCGTGATGCGCGGGGGCTAGCCCGTATCCGAGTTTCATCGCCCATTCCTCAACAATAAAAACATCGGCAACGATTTAAAGAACGTCTGGGAGCCTTATCGCCAATAATTTCGAACTCCGCCGCTAAAGCGGAAACGGCTCCAGAAGAACCTTGAGTCCTTCGCCACGCTCCATGATGCGGAACCCCGCCTCCCAATCCGCCAAAGGCAGGACATCCGAAACCATCGCCTCGGTGTCCACCTTCCCCTCTTCGAGAAACCGGAGCGCCTTCCTCCAGGCGGAATATTTCTGGCCAAAGGTGCCGGCGAGGCGAATCTCCTTCCAGGCCAGCCGTGTCAGGTCCACCGCCACCGGCTCACCGGGCAGGCCGACCTGGAGAATCTGCCCGCCCTTCCGAACCGCCTCGAAGCAGGCCTGGACGGAAGCGGCCGCGCCCACGGCCTCGATCGCCATGTCCACCCCCGCGCCGCCGGTCGCCTCTGCCACCACGTCCTCGAGATCGCCTTCCTCTACATTCACCGTTTGAAAGGCGCCCAACCGTTTCACCAGAGCGAGCCGGGCCGAGTCCCGCGAGGTGCCGGCGACGATGACCCGCGCGCCCGAGGCCATCGCCACCTGCGCGCAGGCGAGGCCGATGGTCCCCGGTCCCACGACCAGCACGATATCCCCCTCGGCAAGGGTGCACTGCTCGGTCACCCCGTGGACGCAAACGGCCAACGGCTCCATCAAGGCCGCCGCCTTTAAGCTGACCGAATCCGGCAGCTGATGAAGGGAGGCGGCGCGGGTGACCACATAATTGGTAAACGCGCCGTGAGAAACGACCCCGGCGATATCGCGTTCCTCGCAGCGGTTGTAGTTCCCCCCCGCGCAATGAAGGCACTGGCCACAGGCGCTTTTCGTGGGCTCGACCGCCACCCGGTCCCCCGCCGAAACCCCCTCCACGCCCTCGCCGATTTCGTCCACCTCGCCCGCGAACTCGTGGCCCAGGACGAGGGGCGGAAAATAATAGAAAAACTCGCCCGAGGCGATATGGACATCGGTGCCGCAGATTCCCGCCCACTTAACCCGGACCCGGACCTGCCCCGGACCCGGTGAGGGTTCCTCGATATCCTGTATCGACATCTGGCCCGGCCCCTTGGCGGTTTTCATCAAGGCTTTCATCCGATAAGACTCCTCCGGAGACGGATAAGGTATAGTCTGAACCTCATGATATGAAGACCATGATACAAAGACGCGACGGATGAGACTAGCCGCGATCCGGTGCCACAACCCGATGGCCCGGCGGCCTGGCGCTTTTTTTGGAGAGGGTGAAAGCCATGGACGGCCCGGAAGGGACCGCGGGAGCGGCCGGAGAGCCGGTGGCCGGCGCGCTGCTCAAGGAGGCCCTGACGCTCCATCAGGCGGGCCGGGTCCGCGAGGCGGTGGATATCTACCGCCGGATTCTCGCCACCCACCCCGAGCACACGAAGGCCAACCATTTCAATGACGTGGCCGCCCTCCAGGACGGAAATGCCGCCGCCGCCGCCGAATACATCGCTAAAGCCATTCGACTCGACCCCCGGGACGCCTCCTTCCGCAACAACCTAGGGACCGCTCTCACCGAACTCGGAAGGATCGACGAGGCGGCCGCTTCTTTCGAGGAAGCGCTCTCGCTCGACCCTTCCTCCGCGATGGGCCACCACCTTCTCGGAGAGGCGCGGCTCAAACAGGAAAATTTCGCCGAG
>NYYB01000202.1 GCA_002685755.1 Nitrospinota bacterium | reverse complement strand
TCACTTCGTGGCCATCCTCCATCAGCTTCTTCGATAAGGGCAGCCCCATTTTACCCAGTCCAATAAAACCCAGTTTTTCACCCAATTTCAGGGTCTCCTCAATAAATTCCAGGGTGGATGCCGCGCCGCCCGTGCTTCCGGGGCCCCGGCGCCCCCTCGCCGGGAGCGAGCTTCGCATCGGCTAAATATTATCGATTGGCACTACCACTTCCCTTCTCTTACGAATAGAATAGCGCGGCTCATGGGTGATGGTTTACCCTAACTCCGGGACGTGAATTTGCCAACATCCTCAGGAGTTTAACGCCTCCGGCACAACCGCCGTTCCCGATCTTCTAAAGAGAAGAATTATGCCAACCACCCCACTTCAGGAAATGCTCCAGTCGGAAGGAGCCATTTTCGGCGACGTATCGGGCTGGATGATACCAACCAATTTCGGAGACTCCGTGGGAGAGCATCGTGCCTGCCGGGACGGCGCCGTGGTCGTGGACTTATCTCACAGGGGAAATGTTCGGTTTTCAGGTTCCGACGCCGTAAAATTTCTCCATGGAATGCTTTCCAACCGTGTGGAAGAGCTTCTCCCCGGTGAAGGCGTATACACCACCTTCCTCACACGTCAGGGGAAATTCGTGACGGATTTACACCTTTACCGCAGGACCGATAATCTCATGGCGGATCTCGCCCCCGGCATGGCCTCCGTTCTGGCCGAGGCCATTGAAATGTACATCATCATGGATCAGGTCGAGGTGGAAGACCTTGCCGGCTCGGTGTCCACGGTGGGTCTTTTTGGCCCGCAATCATCCACCTGCCTGATGCGCGCGGGTCTCGGTCCCGGTGAATTGCCCGAGCATGGACACACCGAAATAGACGGCGTTTTCATTTCCCGCGAACTCTGGACGGGAGAAGAGGGTTATTTGCTTACCGTTCCAGTAGAGCGAAGCGAAGCCACGTGGAAAACGCTCACCGGCTCTGGCGCCAGGCCCGCAGGCCTAACCGCCTTCGACACTTTAACTCTCGAGGCGGGAACCCCTCTTTTCGGAGTTGATATGGATTCATCCATCAACCCCATGCAGGCGGGTCTCGAGACCAAGGCCATCGGTTTCGAAAAAGGCTGTTACATCGGCCAGGAGGTTATCGCTAAGATCAAATATTTAGGCCAGATCAACAGCGGACTGGCGGGAATTCGCATCGAGGGAGACTCCATTCCAGCCCAGGGCGCAAGAGTCGAATCGAACGGCGAGGATGTCGGGGCCCTGACGCGCGCGGCTTTCTGCCCCACGCTCGGGAAGGTCATGGCCCTCGGACATATCCACCGAAAAGCAATGGCGCCGGGAACCGGAGTCACGGTACGAGACGACAATCTGGAGGCGGCGGGAGAAATTACATCCCTCCCCTTCTATTTAAATAAAGAACTTGAAGTCCACCTTTAAATAGAGGCATGCTGGGAAATTAATCATATGCCTCGCCGCAAGACATTCACTTTGGATGAAGCAAGAAAATTACTCCCGGAACTTAGGCCCCGGCTCGCCTCCGTTCAAGAAACCTGGTCGAAAATAAGCCCCTACCGCGAGGAGGCAAGCCGTTTGGCCCGGCGAATCGACGGGGGCGGCGCCACGATATCGAGCCCAAATGATTACCTGCGGCTGTCTCATGAAATGAAGTCGCAGTTATCTTATTTCATAGAATTGGGAGTCGAGGTCAAGGACCTTGCCTCGGGATTGATTGATTTCCCTTCTATCCGGGACGGCCGCGTGGTGTATTTATGCTGGAGAATGAACGAAGAGACCGTCTCGCATTGGCACGACCTGGATGCGGGATTTGCCGGGAGACACCCCCTCGATCCCCTCCCGGCGGAGGGGTAATTCGGTTGACCTCCCACCATCTCCGGCGCATATTGACGAATTAGAGGGCGTCGGGAGTCGTAGGAAATCCGCCGCTAACGGCGAACTTATTGCCATGACATTGATGCCGCCGCCTCAGGTGAGGGATGAGTTTTCTTTTCATTTTTTTCGAAGACCTAATTAATAGAGTTGCTTCAGGAGGAATTTGAATGACTAAGGCCGTGCAAGGGCGAGCATCAAATACATCGGCCGCTTCACCCGTTTCAAACAATTTATACGGTCTGAAAAAAATCGGACTTCAAAATCTGGGCAATGTCTTCCGAAACCTTTCCGTACCTACTCTGACAGAGATGGCCGTTGCCCGCGGGGAAGGTTACTTGGCGCGCAACGGCGCCCTAGTCGTTGATACCGGCAAATACACCGGCCGATCTCCCAAGGACAAATTCACGGTGGATCAATATCCATCGACTAAAGATATTTGGTGGGGTCCGATCAATCAAAAAATATCGCTTGAAAATTGGGACCATATTTTCGAAAAAGTTAAAAGCTACCTCCAATACAAAGATGTTTTTGTCTTCGACGGATTTGTGGGCCGGGACCCCCGCTACAAGCTTCCCGTCCGGGTTATATCTGAGCAAGCATGGCACTCGCTTTTCTGTCAGACACTCCTCGTCCGCCCGACGTCCGAAGAGCTCAAAAATCACAAAACACAATTTACCGTGATTGATGTCGGCCGCTTTCACGGCTCCGGCGCCGCCGAAGGGCTCCGAAAAGAAAACTTCACCCTGGTGAACTTTGAAAAGCAGCTGGTACTCGTCGGCGGTTCGGAGTACGCTGGAGAAATGAAAAAATCGGCGTTCTTTCTGATGAACTATTTACTTCCCCAGAAAAACGTATTTCCAATGCACTGTTCGGCCAATGCTGGCGCCAAGGGGGACACCTCGCTTTTCTTCGGCCTCTCGGGAACGGGAAAGACCACCCTTTCGGCCGACAGCCGGCGGCGCCTAATCGGAGATGACGAACACGGCTGGTCCGACAAAGGCATCTTCAACTTCGAGGGTGGCTGCTACGCCAAAACAGTTGACCTCAGCCGCGATAAAGAGCCTGAGATTTGGGATGCAATTCGCTTCGGATCGGTTCTGGAAAATGTCTATGTTGATCACGCTACCCGCGAGATCGATTACACGGATATCCGCTACACCGAGAATACACGGGCTACCTATCCGGTGGACTACATAGAAAATTGCGTCCTTTCGGGGATGGGCAGCCACCCGAAAAACGTCTTTTTTCTCGCCTTTGACGCTTTTGGAGTCCTCCCCCCCATCAGCAAGCTTAGCCCCGAACAGGCCATGTACCATTTCCTTTCAGGCTACACGGCGAAAGTCGCCGGCACCGAGGCCGGTATCGACGAACCCGAAGCCACGTTTAGCACCTGCTTCGGGGCCCCCTTCCTCGCCTGGCACCCGAACCGCTATGCCGAACTGTTGCGGGAGAAAATTAAAAAGCATAAATCCCAGGTCTGGCTCATTAATACGGGCCTGAACGGCGATCCGGCCGCAAATCCGGACCGCGTTTCGCTTAGTGATACCCGCACCCTGCTTACCGCGGCGATTGAGGGAAAGCTGGCCAAGGCGCCAACCATCAAAGACCCCGTATTCGGCCTTCAAATTCCCAAGAGTTGCCCCGGCATTTCGGCCAAGAATCTCCTCCCGTGGAACGCCTGGCGCGGCCGGAAAAAATACGATCAAAAGTCCCGTGAATTGGCGGCCTTGTTCCAAGATCATTTCAAGCAGTTTGAAGATCGCGTATCGAAAGAAGTCATTGCCGCGGGACCAAATCCCGGCAGATCGATTTTGACTTCCGGCGCACATTCCAACCGTTGAAAAGGAGCGTTGAGCATGCCTGTCGTCCATGTTAGTTTAATCAAGGGCCGGACGAAAGAACAAAAAGCTTTAATGGCTAACGAAATTTCGGAAACGATTCACAAGCATTCGGGCGCGCCAAGGAGGTTGTCATCGTCACTTTTAACGATGTGGATCCAGATTCATGGGCTCAGGGGGGAACCCTGTTTTCCGATAAATAATCAATAATTCTGGGGGGGCTTTTGAATGAGTTTTCGAATTGCCGTCGTTCAGCCCATGAGCCATATGCCGCCCGGCGACGGGAAAAACGTCGCCGATGCAATCGAATTTATCGAAAGAGCGGCGTCGCAGGGGGCCGAACTCGTCTCCTTCCCCGAGTCCTACCCCGGTCCGTGGAGGATGCCGGCCACTTTCGATCCGAATAAGGCCATGACCGAAGCGGCCAGCCGTTGCGGCGTTTATGTCCAGTACGGAACACTCGAACCCATCGACGATGAAGAGGGCACCGCATACAACCTCCTGATGCTGGCACGGCCCGGCGGCGGCGCTCCGGGAAAGTACCGGAGGACTCATCCTCCCGGCCCCTGGATTTATAAAGGCGGAAAATACTGGGACTTCGCATACACCGCCGGAGATGAATATCCGGTATTCGAAACACCCCAGGCCCAGGTCGGGCTTGCAATGTGCAGCGAGGTCTATATGCCCGAGGTTTCCCGAGCGCTTTCCATCCGGGGCGCGGAGATTATCTTTCTCCCCGCTGGAGTGGACAAAAGGAAACTATGGGCAACCTGGCGTAACTTGATCTGGTCGCGGGCGATTGAAAACCTTGCCGTCGTCGTCACCACACAGAATCTCTTCGATAAATCCCAGCGGGGACTTGCCATGGTCGCCACACCCGAGGAGGTCATATTCGAGAGTACTCAGGAGGGAATGTTCCTCGTGGATGTCGACCTCGAGCGGGTCCGGGACCTCAGAGCCCAGGAAGATACCCCGGGCTCCGCGGAGGAAAACGCTGCCAAGGCCGGCGTCCTTTCTCAATGGCAACGGCCCGAAATGTACGACAAATTTCTGCCGAAAGAGAATGTAACCAATTGATTATTAGAAGATAATCCATCCCTCCCCCGGCAGAATTGCCGGGGATTTTTATGTCAGAGGCCATCCATGCCGCGAAGCTATTTCTTGATTCTTTACGGACACCTCATCTTTGCCTGTTTTTTTATAGGCGGAATGTCCTTTTTTTCGATCCTCGTGAAAAATTTACGGAAAAGGCTGAGTCCAGAGGAATTCGCCGGAGAAGTAGTATCGATCCTCCGCTTCTATCATCCGTTCATTTTACTTTGCATGGGAATACTAATCATGTCAGGCGCCTGGTATCTGACCGGCGTCAAAATTGCGATGGGCCCGTCCTTCGGCGCCCTCTTTGTTCCCCTTGGACTCAAACTGGGAGTGGTGTTCCTGGCCGTGATGGGATTGAGCTTTCAGTTCTTCGGGCTAGGGCTGCGGCTCACCAGGGGGATTGGACCCTCCGGAAATGGCCGCTCTATTTCGGACGGAACCGACGAGCGGCTTCGTCTAATAAGTGCAGTCGAAAGATCGAATTTCGTCAACTTGATATTCGCTCTTTCAGCTGCCTTTCTGGGGCTCTCAATGTCCTGCCTGCCGATTTCGAGGATATGACGAAATCCCTTATTTACAATAAGGACGATATTATGAGTGCGTTTTCCAAGCAGCGCTCTCGTTACGGCGGATGTGCTGTGAACGATGGATAAAATGTCGGCGAGTTCGGCAGCGGCCAATTTGAGCACTTCAAGAATCGCGTCGCGGAATGTTTGAGAAGGATCCGAGTGATTGGATTCGATCTGCGCCGTATAAAGGGCGCCATCTTCGGTACGGAGAGCGGCGGCGTGGGTGAACGAGCCGCCCGCATCTATATCAATACGAAGTGAACCGTTACTCACCGTTCCCCCTTCCGTTTTCGCGCAACGCCATATTCATCAAATCGGTCATCCTGAAGGATGGTAACATTTTTCATTCGAATAATTAATTTTCGAAACTATTCTCGAACGCCCAGCTAGGGCGCTTTTCCGTAACCGCCCCCGCCGGGAGTGAGCAATTCCAAAAAATCACCCGGGGCGAGGATGGTTGATTTTTTCGGATTAATTGCATTTCCATTGATCGACATTCGGCCACAGGCTCCGGGGCCTCCTCCAAACAAACCCGGCGCCGGATTTTTCGTTCTCTCGGCCATAAACGACACGGCGACGCCACCCGCCGAATCATTTTGCATGAGGACCCGTTGCCCGTGCCCTCCGGATTTCCTCCCTTCACCGCCCGAACCGGCCACGATGCTTTTTTCAAGAAAAGTAAAGGGCGATATTCGCTCGAGAATTTCGACCGGCGTGTGGGATACATTGCTCGGAAAGCTTAGGCACGAATGACCGTCTTCCCGCTCGGTCGCTCCCGTTCCTCCATTGTGGAAAAAAAGACCCGCCGTGCGATTTCCATGTTTGTCGAGCCCGCTGTAGTTGACACACCACATGGGAGAACCGCTCGGCGCCGCCACTCGCCCGGGAATAATAGGCGCCAGGGCCGAAAAAATAGCGGCCGTGAGATAGTGCCCCACCAACATGCGGCCGCCCCCGGCGGCTGGCCGAATCGGGTTGAGAATACTTCCTTCGGGAGCTCGAACGGTAATCGGGCGAAAGCACCCCTCGTTGTTGGGAACTTCCGGGCAGAGGGCGCACTTTACCGGATAAACCGAATAGGCATAGGTATAGTTGTAGGCGACATTAATCGCCGCATCGACCTGCGAAGAAGAGCCCTCGTAATCAATGAGGATACGCTCTCCTTCTTTCTCGATTCGGGTCCGGACGACAACCGGAATTTCGATCCCGTCCGTTTCAACTTCCGATTCGTAAACGCTGTCAGGAATATCATTCAACGCGCTATGCATCACTTTTTCAGATCGGCCTTGAATTTCTCCGGTCAACTCACGCAGGTCCGTCAGCCCATGTTCTTCCAAAAGATCAATCAACCTGACCTCGGCAAAATCATTGGCCGCCACTTGCGCATGAATATCCCCCATCACCAAATCAGGGACACGGACGTTGCAACGGATCAGGGAGACAAGCGTTTCATCCACCACACCGCCCCGGGCCATCTTCATTATCGGTATCTGAAGACCCTCCTCGTAAACTTCGCGTGCGTCGGGGGAGCGTATTTTTCCGCCGATATCGGGGAGGTGGGCGGTGCTGGCCGAGAACCCGATTAGGCGGCCGCGATAAAAAACCGGCTTGGCGATATTCACGTCCGGCAAATGACCTGTCCCGCACCAGATGTCGTTGGTAATCAGGATGTCGCCGGGTTCGAGGTTTTCCGGGGGAAACGCGCGCAGAAAATGACGCACGGTAATGGGCAAGGTGCCTATAAACGAGGCGATACTGGCCGAGGATTGAACCAGGGATTCCCCCCGATCGTCGGTGATCACACAGGAAAAATCGTTGGATTCCCGGACAAGGGTGGAAAACGATGTTCGAATCAGGGTCGCCGCCGCTTCATCCACCACCCCGATAAGCCGCCGCCATAACACCTCGACTTCGATTGGATCAAAAGGCAAATCTAGCCCTCCAGCGTCGCCCGGATATTCCCCGATTTATCTTTTACGAAAACCGCGTCACCTGGAATAACAATAGTCGATTCACGCTCCTCGATGACCGCCGGCCCCGAGAAAAGATCGCCCACCGGAAGCGCGTAGCGATCATAAACCTCCCCCTCAACGAATTCCCGCCGCACATCGTCGAACATCCGTCTCACGCCTTTCGAAAAGGTCTCCCTCTCCTCCATAAAAAAGAGCCCGCCGAATACATTATCCACCTTGGGGCCCATGAGAGTGAGGCGCCATGCGGCTACCTCTACCGGAACTCCTTCCATTTTCCTACCGAATTTCAAGAGGTACGCATCCTCGAAAAATTTTTTCATCCCCGCCTCCTCGCCGGGCAGGCCACCTACCTCATTCGGCAGCGGCACAGCAACGGTATCGGACTGGCCCCTGTAGCGCATGTCCGCCGTGATGGCCCGTTCCCATCCCTTGCCCTTTTCTTCCGGCGCCATTATTTCACTCAAGGCCTGGACCTCCATCTCCCCCAAAAGGCGATGGACTCTTTTCCAATCGATTTCATCCACATCCGAAACATACGCACGCACCGCATCAGAGCGCGACCGCGCCATCAAAAGTCCGACGGTTGACGCCACACCCACCGACGGAGGAAATACGACCCGACGTACATGAAGCTTTCGCGCCATATGGCAGGCATGTGCCGGACCCGCACCGCCTGTCGCGATGAGAGAGAAGCGGCGGGGGTCCGCCCCTTTTTCCGCGATATGCACCTTCGCCGCGCTGGCCATTTGCTCGGATACCAGCTCGTGGACGCCCCAGGCCGCATTCTCGGTGCTCACCGAAAGCTCCCGGGCGAGCCCGTCCAATGCTTTTTCAGCCTCTTGGACCGAAAGGCGCATTTCACCGCCCAGAAAATAATCCGGATTCAGGTAGCCGAGCAGCAAATTCGCGTCCGTGACCGTTGGCTCTGTTCCGCCAAGGCCGTAGCAGGCCGGGCCGGGGTTTGAACCCGCACTGCCCGGCCCCACCTGGGCCAGCCCCATCCGATTGACATGAGCGATGCTTCCGCCTCCCGCACCGATTTCCACCAGATCCACGGATGGTACAAGAATCGGCAGGCCGCTTCCTTTCTGGAAACGCGAGGTCCGGGAAACTTCGAAGGAATTCGCCGTGTCCGGCTCTCCCTCGCGGATGAGACATATTTTCGCG
This sequence comes from Nitrospinota bacterium, assembly GCA_002685755.1. Classification (GTDB taxonomy): domain Bacteria; phylum UBA8248; class UBA8248; order UBA8248; family UBA8248; genus UBA8248. Next base: position 364 of record NYYB01000202.1, on the reverse strand, counting down.
GTGGTCCCGCCCATATCAAACCCGATAGCCCTATCTTTTCCGCAAGATCGCGCCACCTGGGCGGCCGCCAGCGCCCCGCCGGCGGGCCCCGATTCCACGACCCGGATGGGTGCACGGCGAACGCTCTCCACCCCCGTAAATCCACCTGTCGAAAGCATGATCGAGAACCTGCCGCCGAAGCCGATTTTCCTCATTCCGCCGGATAGTTTTTCCATGTATCGATCGACCAAGGGCTGAACATACGCGTTGGCCGCCACCGTGGAACAACGCTCGTACTCTCCTATTTCGGGCGATATTCCGGACGACCGGCTGATCCACATTTCTGGGTAACGTTTCCGGAGAGCGGCCTCGGCTACCTCCTCGT
>NYYB01000134.1 GCA_002685755.1 Nitrospinota bacterium | reverse complement strand
TTCTTCGCCGGCAGCTTCCTGACGGACTTTTTCGGAGGAGATTTTTTCTTTCGGGTCCGGCGTTTCCGCACCTTGGTCTTTTTTTTCTTTTTCTTTTTCTCGGGCGTGGCGATTTTTCGGGCCTTGCCGCCGCCGGGGGCCTTGGGCTGCTGCAAATCCTCCGGGCGGTCGCCGGATTTCCCGCGGGCCGAACCACCCGGGATTTCGTCCGCTCCCACGAGGCTGACCGCCGTTCCGCTCCCGAAGAAGCGGTAATTCGCCGACGAGGGAGTCCATGCGGCGGCGGCGAATATCACCGCATGAAGCACGACCGAAACCCCCCAGGCCCACCGGAACTTTTTGTCGCGGAAAAGAATACGCACCCCGCCATTAAACGGCGCTCTGCCGAAACCTCTAAGGGGCGGGGTGGAGCCGGAGGCTTCTCCGGAAGGGGGGTTAGGGGTTTTATCGCTCATTTTACGAAACTGAGTTTATCGGCGGCGTGAGGTTTTTCCGCTTTTTCGCTCCAGCGGGTCGGTCACCATGTTGAGGCGCGTAATCCCCGCCTTGCGGATGACCGCCATTGTCCTCACCACATCGCCATAGGGTACCGCTTGATCGGCCCGAAGAAAAATCTCCTTGCGCGCCCGAGTTTTAAGCAAGTGGAACAGCTTCACCTCGAGATCCTTCTGCTTCACCTGGTTGTCGTTGATGTAAACCCGCCGGCCGACATCCACCGTAATGACAATGGCGTCCTCGGCCACGGTCGATGGAGCGGCCGCCACGTTGGGCAAATCGACATTTACCTGGCTCCGCTGCTGCTCGAGCATCGGAGCCGTCACCATGAAAATAATCAGCAGGACGAGCATCACGTCCACGAGGGGGGTTACGTTGATGTCCGATAGGCGTGAGCCGCCGCCGCGGTTGATGTGAGCGGCCAATGTCTGCTCCGGAGCTTTATAAGCTCATGAAATGGCGGCCGACGAGATTGAGAAAGTCCGCGGTGAAGTTCTCTATTTCGTCAGAGAGAACCTTGATGCGGTTCTGAAAGTGATTATACGCAATAACTGCGGGAATCGCAGCCGCCAGCCCGAGCGCCGTGGCGATCAGCGCCTCGCTGATTCCGGGAGCGACGACCGCAAGTCCTGCGGCCCCTTGGGTGCCGATGTCGCGAAACGAATTCATGATCCCCCAAACGGTTCCAAAAAGACCGATAAACGGGGTCGCGCTGGCCGTCGTAGCCAGAAAAGTAATGAGACGCTCGAGGTTTGAAATTTCCTGGTTCGCCGCCCGCCGGAGCGCGCGCTCCACGCTCTCCACACCCGACAACTCGGGGGTAAGGATCGAGGAATCCTCGGACGAGTTTCTCGTCCTCGCCTGGAGGACATGCTCCGCCTCGCGGTAGCCCGCCGCGAATACTTCGACAACCGGATTGCCCTCGGTGACGGCGGCCTCCTCGTAGAGTTGATCCAGCCGCTTGGCCTGCCAGAAAGTCAACAGAAAATCATCGCAGGCGACTTTCGCCCGCCGAAGCTCGATAAACTTCCAGATTATAACCGCCCAAGAGGTCAGCGAGAAAAAAATCAGGATGAGCAGGACAAAGAAAACAACCCCGGCGGAGCCAAAGGCCAGGTCCCAGATATTCATACCGGCCTGAGCGGCGGGCACGCTTTCGCCAACCGCCAGCGCCGGCGCAAGAATAAACTGCAAGACCATTCTCCATCGGGCGGGCAGCGAAAGTATTACTTTTTTAACAATCACCGTCAATACAGTTGTTTTCAGCGAATCGTTGACATCAATTCTAAGCTCCGGCGATAATCGGTAGTCTCACCGCCTACGGATCCATGTCATGGAACTCGAACACATCAAATCCGCTGTCTCCGGGTACATCGATAAGGAAGCGCCCTCTCTTTGGTCCCTTTCCCTCGAACTCCACCGCCATCCCGAGGTGGCGTTTCAGGAAAAACGCGCCTCGGCGGCCGTCGCCCGATACCTGGAGGAGCGGGGCTTCGGCATCGAGATGGGGGTGGCTGACCTACCCACCGCTTTCAGGGCAAAACGGACGGCTAAGGGCGCAAGCAAACCGGTGGTCTCGTTCATGGCCGAATACGACGCCCTCCCCGGCCTGGGGCACGCGTGCGGGCACAACGTGATCGCCATGGCCAGCGCCGGGGCCGGCGCCGCGCTGGCCAATACCGTAGGGCCCGAGACTGGCGGCGTCCAGGTCCTCGGGACGCCCGCCGAAGAGGGCGGGGGCGGAAAAGTCATCATGGCGAAAAAGGGTTTTTTTCGGAGAATCGACGCCAACATGATGATGCATCCTTCGGGGGAGACCCGTGCGATGGTCAATTTCCTCGCCCTGGCGGAGCTTCGCTTTTGTTTTTACGGCAAAGCCTCCCATGCATCGGCGGCCCCCGAAAAAGGAATCAACGCGCTGGACGGCGTTCTCGCCGCATTCAACGTCATTTCCGCTCTCAGACAGCACCTTCCGCCGGGCGACAAGGTCCACGGAGTGATCACCGAGGGCGGAGAAGCGCCCAATATCATCCCCGAGAAGGCCGCCGCCTGGTTTTACGTCCGGAGCGAAACCGAAAAAGGCCTTGAAGATATCCTCCAGCGAGTCATCAACTGCGCCAGGGGGGCGGCGCGCTCCACCGGAACCAGGGTCCGCGTCGATAAAAACCCGATCACCTACGCGCCCATGCGCGTGAACGGGGAGCTGGCCTCTCTTTTCAGACGGAACCTCGAAAGCTTGGGCATCTTTGAGCCGGATCCGCTCCCTCCCCTCGCCATGGGCTCCTCGGACGTCGGGAACGCCAGCCAGAATGTGCCCACCATTCATCCCGAGATTCAAATGGTATCCCCCGACACCTCCGCGCATACGCGGGCCTTCGCCGAGGCCGCTGGAGGAACCGCCGGGAAAAGAACCCTCTTCCTCGGGGCAAAAGCCCTCGCGATGACCGGCGTCGACATTCTCCTCGACAAAAAAGCGAGAGACCGGGTCAAGCAAGAGTTTCGGATCGAGGGCCGCCGCCCCGCCTCAAGACCCCGGACCGCGGAAAAGTAATGGTTCGGCGGAATGTTGTTTTCGCTCTCGCTCTGACATTCGCCACCGCATGTTCTTTTGCCTCCCTTTCCCATTCCGCTTCCAAAGGTCCGGCGCCGCCGCGCGGCTCGAAGCGGCATTCAAAATCCGGTTCCAGCTTGAACAAGGAAACAAAAAATAAAATAATCAAGAAACAAAAACCGGCTAAGCTCGCCGCGTTCCCAAAACATATCCTTCGTCTCATCAAAAAACGAAATTACAAAAAGCTGGCGGCCCGGCTGGAGGAGCAGACCTCCCCGCTGAATGGCCGCCGCCCCTTTTTACTCGGTTACGCTTCCCTGAAACTGAACCGGAGCCAGGACGCCGTATCCTATTTCAGGCGGGCCCTTCGCCGGGCGCCCGAGCTTAGGGCCCATATCCTTCATTTTTCGGCGAGGGCATCGCTGGCCGCCAAGGACGACGAAGCGGCAAAAAAGGCGCTGGAAAAACTGATCCTCGCCGACCCGGCGAGTACGCACGTCCCCGACTCTCTGGAGACGCTGGCCCGGATCGAGCATCGAGGCGGTAAGTATCTTCGCGCCGCCGCCCGGCTCGGCGAGTTGCTTCGCCATGAACCGAATCACGAAAACGCGGGTAAATTTCTGGCCCGAAGGGCAAAAGCCTTCGAGAGGGCCGGGCGCATGAGGGAAGCCGCGGTTTCATGGCGGCGATTATGGCTCCGCTACCCGGAGAGCGCCGCCTCAAAGCGCGCCCTGGACCGGGCGGGTGAAGCGGGCCAGGCCCTGGACCCTCCTCTTCGCCCCTTCGGGCCGCGCGACTATTTTCTCAGAGCCCGGCATCTTCAGAAAAAATATCACTTTGAAAAAGCCCTCGGGGCGTACCGGGAACTGACGCGCCTCTTTCCGGCCTCCCCCTATCGGCGCGAGGTCACGCTCTACGAATCACTCGCCCTTTATTCGCTCCGCCGGACCGAAAAAGCCCAGCGGGCGCTCAAGGAAGCCGTTCACCTGTTTCCCGCCGACTCGCCCGCCCGCGCGCAGGTCCGCTTCTTTTTGACCCGGAATCAGTTGCGCCGCCGCGATCAGCCGGCCTTCGAGTCGGAGGCAAGCAGGCTTTTGGAGGAGGCTCCCAACGGGACCTGGGCAGCGCGGACGCGATTTCTAATCGCGCGGGTCAGCGAGGACGACAGCGACTACGAAAAAGCCGCCCGCTTCTACCGGGAGGTCATTCAAAAGCACCCGCTATCGCCGCGCGCCTCGAAGGCCCGCTGGCAACTCTCGTGGATTCTTTTGAGAGAAAAAGATTATTTCAACGCGGCCCGGGGATTTGAAAAATTCGAGGCCATGCATCCAAATCACCGCCTCGCCTCCTCGGCCCTCTTTTGGGGCGCCGCGGCCGCCCTGCGCGCGGGAGAAAGGGAGAAGGCCGAGGCGCTCTATCTGAAATGCGCCCAGGTCTACCGGCACCGGTACTACGGCCAGCGGGCGATAGCCGCCCTCCGGCGCATAGCGCGCGAGTCGGGATTCGCTCCCAAGCCGATTCCCCGTCCCGCGGCCGGCTACCGGAACTGGCTTCGCCCGCCGAAGAATCCCTTCACCAGGGGTTCGCTAAACCGCTGGCGGGCGGGAGAGATGCTCGACTCCATGGGGCTTCATTTCATGGCCGCCGAGGAGTTCAAGCGGCTGGGGCCTTCCCCCTACTTCAAGCTTCGGACCGCCAGGGCCTACCTCAACGGAAGGCACTACGACATGGCGATAAAGATCATGCACAAATCCTTCTGGGATGCCGTCCGGTCGGGGGGAAAAGACCTGCCGCCATCTTTTTGGAAAATTGCGTTCCCGCTTCAAGAAAACAACAAAAGGCCGGGCGACGCCGATACGCTCCTCGTCAACGCCATCATCCGCGCGGAGAGTTTTTTCGATCGGAATGCTTTTTCGCGCGCGGGAGCCATCGGACTCATGCAGCTCATGCCCGCCACGGCCCGGCGGCTTTCCCGGAAACTTAAAATCCCCCGGCCCTCGGACAAAGCGCTGTTCGACCCGGCGCTGAACGTACGCCTCGGAGCGCGTTATCTGGGCGATCTGGTGAAAGAATTCAAGGGAGAGCTGGTTCCGGCGATCGCCAGCTACAACGCCGGTAAAAACGCGGTCAAAACGTGGTGGGACAAGCGGGGCGATGAGCCCGTCGAGGTGTTCATCGAGAGAATCCCTTATCAGGAAACGCGGAATTACGTGAAAAAAGTTCTCGGCTACCTTAATGAATATCGACGAATTTACGGAAAACGGCGCCAGGCTCCGGCGAAAGCGAAAAGGTGACATGAATATTTCATCCGCGCGGGACCATATTGCCATCGGCCTGATGTCGGGAACCTCTGCGGACGGGGTGGACGCGGCGCTGGTGCGAATCGCCTCGGGCCCCCCGCCCGGGGTTGATGTTGTGGCGTTCTTGTCCGTTCCGTATCCGGATGAGCTTCAGCGCCGTGTGCTCGACGCGGGCGGGGAGCCCGGAGCTTTCACCGAGGAAATTTGCTCGCTTCACCGCGAGGTCGGCGACGCCTTCGCCGGGGTCGCTCTCGCCTTGATGGACTCCTCGGGGGTGGCGCCGAGGGAGGTGGATTTCATCGGCAGCCATGGTCAAACGGTGCGGCATCTGCCCGTGGGAGGCGAGGGCCCGGGGGGCCGGCTTCTTCCTTCGACGCTCCAAATCGGAGACCCCGCCGTAATCGCGGAGCGGACGGGCAGCACGGTCGTCTCGGATTTTCGCGCCCGGGACGTGGCCGCGGGCGGCATGGGCGCGCCCCTCACCCCATGGGCGCACCGGATTCTCTTCGGGCGCCCGGACCGGCCGGCTGCGTTCGTCAACCTCGGTGGAATATCGAACATCACCTATATCCCCCCGGCGAATGAAAAGGGGCTCACCGGCTTCGACGCCGGACCGGCGAATATGGCGCTCGACGTGCTGGCCCGAAAAATTTCGGGCGGGCGGGAGCGTTTTGATCGCGGCGGCGAGATGGCGGCGCGGGGCCGGGTGAACGAGGAAGCGCTTGCCTCCCTCATGAATCATCCCTATCTAAAGCTTCCGCCGCCGAAGAGCACCGGGCGCGAAACCTTCGGCGAAACTTTTTTAGACGAGACGCTTGCCCTTTTCGGCGGGCTCGGCATGGTCCCCGAGGACCGGATGGCCACCTTGACGGCATTTTCGGCGGAATGCATCGTTCACGCCGTCCGCGCGAATTTTCCCACCGATTCGCCCCCGGCCGAATTCATCGCGGGAGGAGGAGGCGCGAACAATCATTCGATCATGGTTCGCCTGGCGGAAGGGCTCGGCTCGGCCCCTCTGGTGACCAGCGCCGACCGCGGTGTTTCTCCCGATGCGGTGGAGGCGGTCGCTTTCGCCCTCCTCGGATGGGCAGCCCTTAGAGGAGAACCGGCCAACGTTCCGGCGGCCACGGGAGCGGAGCGGGTCGTCATTCTGGGCAACATCACGCCCGGCAAGAATTATCTCTCGGTGCTTTAGGGTGGACGGAAAAACGCTTTCGCGGCGAACGGGAGACGGATGTCTCCACCGGAGGACGCGATGGACAGCGCGCTGATCGACGAAACCGTGTCGTTGACCCGCGAACTCGTGCGCGTCCGGAGCGAGAACCCCGGCGGCACCGAAGCCGGCATGATGGAGCGCACCGAAGCCTTTCTTCGGGGACTGGGCCTCGATGTGCAGCGCGATGAAGTCATCGACGGACGCCAGAATATCACCGCCGAATTAAGCGCCTCACCGTTAAACGCCTCAACGGGCGCACCCACACTCGTTTTTCTGAACCACATGGACACCGTTCCCGCCGGGGACGGCTGGACGCGCGATCCGTTTTCAGCCGAGGTCTCCGGGGGGAAACTCTGGGGGCGCGGCGCATGCGACATGAAAGGGGGCCTGGCCGCCGCCCTGATCGCCGTTAAATCCCTGAAAGCGAAACTGGACCAAGGGGCGAAACTCCGGCGGTCGGTTAGAACCTGCCTTGTGGTGGATGAGGAATGCCAGTGGATGCAGGGGGTGTCGAAGGCGGTGGATCTCGGTCGAATCGCGAGGGAGGATGTCGTCATCTCCTGCGAGCCCACCGGCCTTGAGCTGAAAACGGCGCAAAAAGGCGCGATGTGGTTCGAGTTGCTCTTCTCCGGACGGAGCGCCCACGCCGCAGCCCCCCAAATGGGCGTCAACGCTATTCAGGCGGCGGCGAGAACCCTCGTTCGCCTCGAGGAGATGGCCGCCTCGATGGAGACCACCCACGATCTGTTGGGAAAAACCACCATCGTTACGAGTGTTATTCGGGGCGGAAGCAAAACCAACATCGTGCCCGACAGCTGCCGCATCGAGGTGGATGTCCGGTTCATCCCGCCGCTGACCATCCCCGAGGTTCGCGCCCTTTTGTCGGATGCGGCCGAGGAGGCCTGCAAAAGCGTTCCGGGCGCCTCGGCCGCGCTCCAGACCCTCTCTGTCGATCGACCCCCTATCCTCTCCAATCTTCAGGGGCCGGGAGCGAAAATCATCGGTGAGGCCATATCCGAAATCACCGGCGCGCCCCCCCGGCCGGCCGGTGTCAGCTACTACACGGACGCGGGCCTGGCCGCCGCGCGCACCGGAAACTCTCAATGCTTCCTGATAGGGCCCGGAAACATCGAACAGGCGCACAGTCCCGACGAATTTATCGGGGTGGAGGAGCTTCGGAGGGCCGCCGTTGTTCTCGCGAGGATTATCGAAAAATTCGCCCTGACTCCCTAAAATCTGAATTTTTTGATTGTTTTTTCGCGAGCATTAAAATTCTAACAGTTGTACCATCCCTTTTTTTAGGTATATCTTTCAAGTAGATATATCGAACGTGAAAGTGGGGTTTTGACGATACTGGCGGAGTCTGCGATAAGTGTTTTCTTCGGGCATCCTTCAAACTCGCATTCATCACTCCGGGAGCAATGAGTAATGAACATGCCCGCCGGAAAAAAAATCCCAACCCCGGCGCCCCGGCGCCCCGGTGACTCCGGCGGCTCCGGCGGCCCCGAACCCCATGGTCCAGAGAATTCAGTTCGAGAAATCGGTTCCAAAAGAGCTGCTCAGCCTGATTCAAAAACTTCAGAAAAACTATCCCTTTTTCTCCGAAATGGAGGGAATGGAGGTGGGCCAGTTCCTGAAGCTTTGCGAAAGGGAGAATTTCGCCTCCGGAAGCAAAGTTTTCAAAGAAGGCGAATATGGAAACGAATTTTACCTGGTTATCTCGGGAGAAATCATCATCAACGTCGGAGACAAGGAGGTCGCCCGGATGAAACCCGGTATGGTGTTCGGTGAAATGGCCCTGCTCGACAATGCGAAGCGCACCGCCTCGGCGGTGGCAGCGGAGCCCTCCCTCCTCTTTTCCATTTCCCGGACGATTCTCCACTCCAAAATGCCGACGTTCGGCAACAAGAACATGGAGAGCATCGCGCGCCAGCTTTCCGAAAAGCTCCGCGACGCGAACGAAACCATCAGGATGATGCAAAGACAACTCAACGTCGTAAAAGAAAAAGTCAAGAAACTACAAATTCTCCAATCCTGACCTTCCCCATAAGTGACCCCGCTCACACGGAAAACCCTGAAAGTTCTTTTTTTTAGAATAGTCCGGAATTATGCGGCAACGCTCTCCTTTCCGCAAAATACGGCCTTATTTTCCCTGTCGGCGGTACTTCCCGCCGAGAAGTCCAAAAAGTCCACAAAAAGACACCCT
>NYYB01000133.1 GCA_002685755.1 Nitrospinota bacterium | reverse complement strand
GGATGAGTTCGGGATCGGAGGTCAGAAGGGAAATGATCTGGAGCGAATAAATCAATCCGATGATAGTGAACACCAGCGCGTAGGACAGGAGAAACAGGATCGTCTGGCCCGCGACGACAGAGGCGCCCGGGCCATCGCCCGCGCCGATCCGCTGGGCGATGAGCGCCTGCCCCGATATGCGCACCCCGAAACCCACCGCCCGCAGGAAAAGTACGGTCGTGAACCCGAGCGAGGTCGCCGCCAGAAATTTCGGGCCCAGGACGCCGATCCAATAGATTTCGAGAACTCCGTCGATGTTCCGGATGATCTGCTCGACGCACATCGGGATCGAGAGGCGGGTGATCGCCCAGCCGATGGAGCCTTTGGTGTAATCGTAGCGGTTGCGGGTTTTATCCGTCCGGTTTTCCAATCCGAGCTCTTTATGTTGGTAAATCCGGCGGAGGGGATGATCGCCTCGATTTCGCCCGACCAGTATGTTCCTCCGCGCCTCTATTGGGCAACCGCGCGGGGCGGCCCTGGCGAAAAACGCTCCGCCGCGTTAGTTTCGGAACGGGCGCACTGAGAGCGCCCCCCGGCGGGAAGCCGGGGAGATTTCCGGAGGCCGCATGAAGGATTTTATCGAGGAGACGCTCCGCGAGGCGGGCGCGATGGCGCTTTCCCTCGCCCCGGACGCCAAGGGCGAGCGGAAGGCCGACCGGAGCCTGGTCAGCGAGGCCGACCGCCGGGTGGAGACCTACATCACCGGCCGCATCGCCGATCGATTTCCGGAGGACCGGATCATCGGAGAGGAGCACGGCGACGCCAACGGCGACGCCAATAGCACCGACGCTCGGGGCCGCCGCCTCTGGGCGGTCGACCCCATCGACGGGACCAACCCGTTCCTGAACGGACTGCCGACCTGGGGGGTGTGCATCGGGGTGATGGAGGGCGGCGAGCCCATCGCGGGGGGGATTTTCCTGCCGCGCCTGGGCGAGCTACTTCTGGCCGAGCGGGGGAAGGGCGCCACCCGAAACGGGGAGGCGCTTCCGATGCTCGAGCCCGTCGAAATCGATAACCAGACCGTACTTCTCTCGCCCTCTTCACGGAAGCGTTTTTACAAGATGGACTATCCGGGGAAATCGATGGCTTACGGCTCCATCGCCGCCCACGTCACCTATGCCGTCACGGGCGGCGGCGTCGGAACCCTGGTGGACAGGCCCTACATCTGGGACATCCTCGGGCCGCTCGCCGTTCTCCATGAGGTGGGCGGAGGCGCGTTCTACCCGGACGGCAAACCGCTCGACCTCAATACCCTCGCCAACGGCGAAAAAGAAGAGCTACCCCTGTTCTTCGGCCTCCCGGAAAACACCCGCCAGCTCTACCCGATGATCGAGATTTATCCGAGGCCGAATAAGTAGCCGTTTTCAAATTAATCAACAGGTTCCGGGCGCGAGCATCACACCCCTACCCCTGAAACCCGCGGTCGAAGACGCTTTGCATCAGGCGGCCCTCCGAGAATCGGGCGAGGCGGTAATCGGAGATATCGGGCCGGGGGCAGGCGCCGGTCATGATCAGCTCGGCCATCATCTCGCCGACGGCGGGCGAGAGCTTGAAGCCGTGCCCACTCATTCCCGTGCAGATGAAATAACCCGCCGTCCCGGGGTGGCGGTCCATGATGGGCATCCAGTCAGGGGTGATGCAGTAAAGACAGCCCCAGCCCCGGAGCAGGTGCGCGTTTTCGAAATCGGGCCAGCGGGGCGTCATCCGCTTCACCACGTCCAGAACGAACGCCATATCTTCTTTCTCGTTGAAATCGTCCGGGTCAACGTGTTCGGGCTCGATGTTGTCGCGCCCGATGAGCAGGAGATCCGCCCCCTCCGGGCGGAAATAGAGTTTCGTCGGCGCGTCGTAGACCATCACTCCGACGCGCTCGCCACCGATTCCCGCCGTCTCGAAAACGGTGTCCTGCTCGCGGATGGCCTCGGCGGGAAACCAGTCGCCGCTCAGGCCCGCCACCTTGTTCACCCAGGCTCCCGCCGCGTTCACGACGACGGGTGAATCCACGGGCCCGCGCGGGGTGTCCACCCCCACGGCCCGGCCCCCTTCGACCCGGACGCCGGTCACCGGGCAGTTCTGGCGGATGATCGCGCCGTGTTTTCTCGCCCCGTCGGCGAACCCCATCGCCACCCCGTAGGGGTCGGCGTAGCCGCTCCTCCGCTCATAGGCCGCCCCGGCCAGATCGTCCAGCCTCGCCCAGGGGGCGAGCCGCGCCACCTCGCCCGGATCGATCCACTCGGTCTCGACTCCGAGGGAGCGAGCGAGCGAGACGTTCCTTTGGACACCCTCGGCCAGCGCCTCGTTCGCGAACACGAGATAGCCCGGCTGCTTGAAGCTCGCCTGGCCGCCGCCGGTGATCTCCTCGAAATTCTCGAAGATATCAAGCGAGCGCCAAGCCATCCGAATCGTGCTCTCGTTGGAATAGTGCATTCGGACGAGGGCCGAGGATTTCCCGCTGGTGCCCGAGGCGATGCCGTCGCGCTCGAGAAGAACGATTTTCCCGAAGCCTCGCCGGGCGAGCTGAAACGCGATCGAAGTGCCCATCACCCCGCCGCCGATGATGACCGCGTCCGCCGTCTCTCTCGCCATGCCTACTCCACGTCCACCCATATCGGGCTCGACCATGCCATCTCTCCGTCCGCCTGCCGCACCCGGACATAGTAATAATCCGTATCTCGTCCCGAGCTTGCGCCGTCCAGCCAGCGGCCCTCGAACGACTCGCCCCTGCCCCGGAACAGGTGGGCCGCCGAACCGTTCTTGAGAACGGAGACCTCGGAAATTTCCGCCGTCCCCTCGGCGCGGACCACGAGTTCGCGCTCAGCAGCGGAAGGAAGAGAAATTTCGGCGCCCATCTGCGAACCGGCGAGTTCGAATTCAAGAATGATCCGCGCTCCCGTCGTCGCGTAGCAGCGCCGCTCCCAGAGCGCCCGGAAAATCCTCTCGCGGTCGAAGCGCTCCGCCCAGACGCAGGCGTATCCGCCATGCCAGCCGTTCTTGAGGCGGAGGCGGTTCGAGTAGCCGGGCTGAGAGGTATGGCTGTCCGAGCCCGCGATGAAGCCCAGCCGGTAGCCTTTCTCGAGGGCGGCGGCGACGGACTGCTCCCGGTATTCGGCGGGGTTCACCAGAGGGCGCTCGCACCCTTCAGACTCGGAATTCCCCCAGATGGAATAAATCTCGACCAGCCGCTGATAGCGGGGGTCGTGATACTCCCAGCGGGTGCCGATGATCGCGCTCGTCGAGTGATGGGGAATCGTGAGGGCGCGGCCTTCCATCCCGCCGAGTTTCGCCCAGAGTTTTTCGGGCATGTCGGATTCGGGATCGCGCGAGTCGAACTTGGGCGCATTCTCGTCCTCGAGAAAATAAACGTTTTTGTTTCCGTCCTGGCGCTCGCGCATGCCGAACCACTCATACGCCGGGAGCGCGACATAGCGGCCCGGCTCGGTGAAATCGCGGGCGCCGCCGAGGACCGCCCGCCACTCGGCGTCGCCCATCCGGTAGCCCAGCGAGGTGCACGCACCGAAATCCACCGCCGCCGCGTCCCGCGCGTAGATGTGTACATAGTCCACGATTCCCCGGGCGTCGAGGCCGGCCGGATACTCGCCGACACAGAGGCCGGTCATGCAGTGCGGATCGCCGAACAGAAGCTTTCTCTCCGGGGTTTCGGCCGCCACCCTGATCGGTGGCGTCCGCGCCGGGGGGAGCCCGTCCGCCTCCACCCCGATGCGGTGGACGCCGGGATCCTCGATCGCCGCGCCCGCTATCCGGCCGATTCCGCCGCTCATCTCCTGCGGGTCCGGTAGCCTCGCCTTGCCTCCGGCGAGTGTTAAGCGAACCTCACCCCGGTAGTCCGGCACGACGTTGCCGAACCGGTCGCGCACCGCAAGTCGGATGGCGAACGGCTCGCCGGGAGCCGCCTGCGCGGGAGAGGTGGCGATGAGCCTCGCGGGCGCCTCTGGCCGGACATCGATAACAGGCGGATCGGGCACAAGCTCCCACCGACCGTCTCCGGCAGCATCGACTGTGAAATTAAATGCGGCCGGCATGGCGAGGAGCTGCGCCCTCGCGCCCGGTATGCCCGAAGGGGTCCAGCCGTAGTCGATCTCCACCCGGTCGCCCTCCTCGAGCTGCGCGCCCGAGAGGGTGAGCGTCAGGCTCGAGGGCAGGAAGGTGAGCCCGAGCTCGGGCTCCCAGAGCGAGGGCGCGAGGCTAGCGCCTTTTTTCGAGGAAGAGAAGGCACAACACCCGGGGGCGGCCGGATCGGCGAACTGGGGTGCGCTGAACCCGTTCGGCGGGGTGAAGCGGACCGCGCCGCCCAAGGCCACACCGCTTGAGCCGGCGGTATAGGTGAACCGCCAGCGCCCGAGGCGGCCCGCCGTCACGGGTCCGTCCGGCTCGACAACCGTGCCGCCAATCCCCTGGCCAAACTTAAAATCGCGTAACGCGCCGATGCCCCGGCCGGGATGATTCATGTCCAAGTCCTCGAAATTTTCAAGCCCGAAATTTACACGGAGAAATGCAGACTACCAGATGAGGCTGGCGGCGGCGACGCGGGGGAATGGATGCTTCCGCCCTCTGTGGGGCGGAGGGCTACCGGTTTCCGATGGCGAGCTTCACCGCGTCCGGATGACCGCGCAGACGCGCCATCGCCAATACGCCGAGGAATGGCCCGGCCGCCAGAAAAGCGAAGGCGTACTCCCAACCCAACGCCTCGGTCAGCGGCGGGATCATGTGAATGGTGAACATCGTGAGAAGAAAACCGGCGCAGGTCTGGACGGTCACCATCGTACCGATGAGCGCCGGATCGGAAAGCTCCTTGACGCTCGCCGAGAACTGCGCCGAGTCCGCGACCACTGCCAGGCCCCACACGAGACACAGTGCGGCTACCAGCCAGGGGTTGCCGCCAAAGAGAAAACCGACGATGAGCGCGCAGACCCCGCTCAGCGCCATCGCACCCATCGTCAGTGTGGTCCGGCCCAGCCGATCCGCGAAAAGTCCCCCGAGCAGGCTGCCTATCGCGCCCATGCCGATAACGGCGAAGGTGATTAACTTTGCGTAGAAAGCGGCCCTTCCGCCATCCGGCCTCAGGGCGAAACTCGCGTTTAGGAACAAACCGATCCAGGCCCACATGGCGTAGAGTTCCCACATGTGGCCGAAGTAGCCCAGGTTTGCGAGACGAAGCGATTTTTTCCGCCAGGGCTTAAGAGCGAAGGACGGGCGGCCGAGATTGGGACCGAGTCTGAACAGGAGGATAAGGACCGACGAAAGCGCCGCCAACCCCGAGGAGGCCGCCAGCGTGAAGCGCCAGTCGATACCGCCCAGAGCGCCGATCAGGTGCGGGGAAGCGGAGCCAAGCGTCAGGGCTCCCACAAGAAGGCCTACGAGGAGCCCCATATCGGCCCGCGCCCAGGTCGATGCCATCTTCATCTCGACCGGGTAGACTCCAGCCATGCAGGCGCCTACGGCGAACCGCAATACCGGAACCGCCCGCGATGCCGGGTCAACCCACAGAATCGAGAGATTGGCGGCGGCGGCGTTCAGGGCCGAAACCATGAAAAACCGCCGGGGGTCGAAACGGTCCGCCAGCCCGAGGACGGCGCTCGTCAGCGTGCCCGCGACGAAACCGGCCGAGACGCTGCTCGATATCAGGGAGGCCTGAAGGTCGCTGAGACCGTATTCCAGCCGAAGAGCGGGAAGCACCGCCAAAGCCGAAAACCACAGCGCCATCGCCAGCACTTCGCATACGGCGAGCAGCGTCACGGAGGCCCATTTGCCGCTGAGATCGGCCTCTGGTTGTACTCTAGGTTCCGCCATGGAAGCGCTTTACATCACCCTTCCCGAGGTGTGCGACGAGGTCATGGTGAGGATGTAGCCGTCCGGAGCGGGGATGGTGAACTCGGTGTGAATGTGGCCTTTCTCGAAACCCGAGGGCTGAAGGCCCCGCGCCTCGTATTCCTTCCGGGTGGCCTCGTTATCGTCCACCATCAGGTCAAAGGGAATCTTCGTTCCGGGCGGGATGGGAGCCTTGGCCCGGAGCAATTGAATATGGCTCTCTCCCCTGAGTTCCAGGACCGCGAATTCATCCCGCCGGACAATTTCCCGGATTACGAGACCAACAAAAAACTCCGTGGACGCGTCGATGTCCGACACATCGAGAGCGACATGCCCGAGGGCGGCCAGGGGCCGATCGTCGTTCACGTATTTCGCCATGACAGTTTCCTTGTCTTCAAACGGAAAATTTTTCGTAACACATCCGGACTTTCCCCTGCTTTACAAAGCAGCCTATTAAAAAAAGTAGACGTAAAAAATTTGTTGGGGATATGTGAATAGTTTGTCAGATAATGCCAGCATTAATAAATCTATGGTCTGGATTTTATTTTTTTATGTTTGCGAGAAAATCTTTGGCAATGTTAGCCGCCTGATCCGCGGGAGACCTCGGAGGCTTCCTGAAGTCGTACTGGTCAGGGGAGAGCGCTGAAACCAAATCTTGCAGGGCGTTTGCGCTCTGCGGCTCCATTCAATCCACCTTCCTCGATACCAAAACCAATGCATCGGCGCGCGCATCGCAAAAAGCCGCAAGCCGCGTATAATAACGGAACATGGTGACCAGAATTTGCACCAGAAACAACGCCAAGGCCACCATGCTAATCCTTGTCGCGAACTGTGAAGCGATAATCGCGACATTGGGTTCTTGCGGTTTGGCTAAGGAAAGCTGGGCCTTAAGGCGTTCCCGTCTCTCTCTTGCGGTTGTCAATTCTCCGCTCAATTTTCCCCGCTGAATTCGAGAATCCTGCCTTTTTGCTTTGGACTTTTCGAATTTATCGATATCTTTTAGCCTTTCTAAAACCCCCGCCGACTTGGCTTTAAGAACGGCATTCTTTCTCAAAAGTTCTTTTATGCGTTTCCGGGCTTCTTCGATTCCCTTTGGTTTGTATATTTTAGGAAGACTTGCAATTTCCTAGTTTTCCAAAATGTCATTGTTATTTAAGGCCAACTGGGCTTCTAAATGAGCCATATCTTCTTTGGGTATAGCTTTTATTCCAGGGCTTTTTTCGGCGGGAAAATCAAACTGCGATTTGGCCTGGTTTATCTTTCCGCTAATTTGTCCAAGAATTTCTTCGTTTTTATACAATGCCGCTTCCAATGCCGACGTGCCCCTGGACTCCTCCTTGACCAGTTCTCCCGCCATCTGGTAGGCCAAAATACCCAAATAGATTGCCCCAACGATCAAAATAAACGAACAGGCGGCAGCCCACTTGTAGCGATAGGAGCGCTTTCGAAGTAAGCGGATCAAATAATTTATTCGATATATACGCTTGGTGGGCCGGAGAATTCCACGGCCGAGCTCCAACCTCGGGGCAATAAATATTATCGAATTTGAGCTATTGTAGATAAACAAATAGCCACAAACAAGAGCGCGATTTTTCAGTCCCACTCGAGTAGGGCGACGTACCCCTCCTCGGGGACGGAGGCGGCGGCGGGCAGCCCCTCTGCGGCCTTATGGTGTTGTATCGTCTTGAGGTGGACAAAGGCTTCCCAGACGATATGGCGCATGGCGCTCTCGAGGGTCTGATGAAAAAGACAGGGGTCTTTTTCGTCGCGCCGAAGCCCCGTCCGGTGCGCGGGAAGCACCAGCGTCTCGAAATAATCGATCGCCCGCTCACCGGTGGCCCAGGTGCGTCCGGGCTCGATTCGCCGGGCAAGAGTCTTATCGCGTAGCGAGCCGAGGGTCTCTCGCCCGAGGATATTCCATCCCTCGCCGAAGCCCGCCTCCAGAACACCCAGAATTTCCGACATCCGGCGGTACCTCCCCGGATCGAGCATCCGGTCGGCGCCCCCGGTTTCCACGCGATCCGCGCCCGGTGGAGCCGCTCCCCCGAAAAGAATTTCTTTCCAGAAAACATAAAAAATCAGGGGAGGGATCCAAGCCACGTGGCTCACCTGCTCGCGGATTGACCACCCGCCCCAGCCCTTTTCGGGACGGCGGCGGTCCAGGATATCGTCCCCCAGCCCTTCGACCTCATTGGCGAACAGGCGGGGAATCGCCTCAAACTCCGGGAATACCTCCCGGCCGGGCGCGGCGGGATCGTCCTTCGGCAAAGCGCCTCCTCCCTCATTGCGCATTGTGCGCGGGCCTTCTCTCATCTATCATTTCTGGAAATATCAGGGTAATCCATCCGGTGCGCCGGCACCGAATCGTCTCCCGGCGGGGAGGAGAAAAGATGACTGACTGGAAGAAAAAACTCGGCTTTATCGTACCCTCGTGGAACACCGTGATGGAATACGAGTGCCAGCGCCTGGCGCCCG
>NYYB01000132.1 GCA_002685755.1 Nitrospinota bacterium | reverse complement strand
GCGATGCTGCTCCTCGCCCTCAGGCCGCCTCCGAGTACTGACTTGTATCGGAAGAACCCGTTCTCCACGCGCGCCTGCTGTCGATAGCCCGACTCGTTCTGCCACTCTCGTCGTCCGACCTGACGAATCCTCTGAAGAGCCGCTTCTCGCTGCGCCCACGGACCGTCCGTGGGCCTCGGGGACACCGCAGAGCGACGAGGGGGATCACGACCACGACGTCTTCTGTGCCAGCCGCGCCGATCCGATCGTAGGTCGACCTGCGGTCATAGGCTCCGTCCGCCGCGAAACGGCGGATGGGAGCCTCGATCTGGTCGAGGAGATCAGGGAGGGTAGAAGCATCGTCCCCGCTGCCCGCCGTGAGCTTGGCCGCCACGATGAATCCCTCCTCATCCACTCCGATGTGCAGCTTCCGCCAGTCCCGGCGTTTCCTCGACGCCTTGTACTTGTGCACGTTCCACTCGCCGGACCCCAGGATCTTGAGCCCCGTGGAATCGACGACCAGGGAGATCGGGCCGTCGTGGACTCGGGTCAGGGGCGGCACCTCAACGGTCTGGTTCCGGCGCGAGAGTGTGGTGTGGTCCGGGGCCTTGAGGTCGAGGCCCATCAAGCGGAGCAGCGATTCAAGGAAACCCTCGGTCTGGCGAAGCGGCAGGAGGAGGAGGACCCGCAGCGTCAACGCGGTCAAGATCGCGAGGTTCGAGTACCGTAGCTGGCCTCCGCGGAGACCGTTATTCGGTGGTGTCCACGCGGCGATCGCCTCCTGGCTCAGCCAGATTGTGACATCGCCGCGGCTCCTGAGGCCACGCTCGTACTCCCCCCAGTTCCGGACTCTGTACTTCGTCTTGTATTTGCGATTGACTCGGCTCGACTTCCCTGCGGCCATGGCGTCGCCCCCTCGGCCTCCATGATTGATCGGGAGGGCGAGCCGATGCTAGCGTGGGGCTGACGCCATTCATGCACCAACGCCGTTTTCCGCAATAAATCTCAACAAGCTTTCACGCCGTACCGCGATGGGACGACTTGATGAACGCCACATCGCCGAAAAGATTCCGTTGGTTCCTATTTTTGACGGCACTCACTGGCTTCTTGCGTGCCACCCGGGTGGGGGCGGGACCAGCACGCGGGATCCGGCTGGCTCCCCACCCTTCGCCCTTGCCCGGTTATTGCTGCATGGCCAGGATGCGGTTGATGAGGTCCATGCCGCCCACCTTGTCCGCGAACTTTTGGTGAACCACCTTGACCGCCTTGCGGAATGGCGCGATTTCGGGGGTGTCGATCTTAAGGCCCTTGCGCGCGAAGCCTTTCATGATCTCTTTTTCGTTCTCCTCGGCGTAGGCATTCGCCCAGCTTATGGCGTCGGTGGCCGCGCGAAGAACGGCCCGCTGGTTCTTTTTGGAAAGGCTTTGAAAGTACTTGTCGTTCATGATGAAGGCGCCGGCGACGAGCTGGTGACGCGTGATGGAAAGATACTTCTGCACTTCATATAGCTTCTGTGCCCAGGCCCAGCTCGAGCCGCCGTCGTGGCCGTCTACTGTCTTGGTGCTCAGTGCGCTGAAAAGCTCGGTCGGCGACATGCCGATGGTGCTCCCGCCAAGGGCCTTATAGGTTGCGACCATGATCGGGTTCTTGGCGATGCGCATGCGCAGGTCGCCGAGATCGGCGGGCTTCAGGATGGGGTGCTTGCTGTTCATCATGTTGCGGAAGCCGGTGGCGATGAAGCCGAGGACCCGGATGCCGGACTTTTTCCGGAAGTTTTCCCCGATGGTCATTCCGATGTCGCTGTTGAACACCTTGGCCGCTCCCTTGAAGCTGCCGAACATGAAGGGGAGGGTGAAGATGTCGAGCCGGCGGTCGAAAGCCGTGATGTTATTCGAGGCGACGATCTGGAACTGGATCGAGCCGAGCTGGACCTTCTTCGCGGCGACTTTGTCCTTTCCGAGCTGGGAGGAGGGGAAGATATCAATGTCCAATTCCCCCTTGGTGTAGATCCTGAGGTTGTTCTGAAACGTGAGGGCCGCGGCATGGTAGAGAAGCTGGGGCTTGGGCGGCATGTTGTGGGCGAATCTCGCCTTCTTCGCCGCCTCGGCCTTCGACGAGGGATAAACCGACAGGGTGCCGGCAACTGCAAGTACGATGACCAGCGTCAGGCATTTCCGAAGGGTACTCATAGGAAATCTCCTCTTCGCCCTCGTCACCGGCCGAAAAAAAGGTTCGGCAGAAAGAGGGACAGGTTGGGGAAGTACGACAACAGGAGCACACATAGGAACATCGTCACTATGAAAGGCAAAACGGCCTTGGCGATGGCGCCGAGCGTGGTGTCCGCGATGCCCAACGCCACGAAAAGACTGGTCCCGAGGGGCGGCGTCAGATAGCCGATCTCGCAATTAACGACGAAGACGATTCCGAAATGCACCGGATCGATCCCCACCGACTTGATGACCGGCAGGAACAGCGGTGTGAGGATGATGACCTGCGCCAGGGTGTTCAGCCACATCCCGACGAAGGTGAGGAAGATGCTGATCAGCACGAGGATGAAGAAGGGCGATTCCGTCAAGCTCGTGATGAAGCCCGTGACCATCTGCGGAACTTGGTGAATCGTAATCAACTCGCCGAAGGCGAGCGAAGCCCCCCATATGATGGCGATAGTCCCTGTGATGAGGGCCGCGATCTCGAGGCACTCGCGCGTCTTCTTCCAATCCAGCTCCCGGTAGACGAAAGCGCCGATGACGTAGCCGTAGAGCACCGCGATGACGGCGCTCTCGGTCGGCGTGACGAAGCCGCCGTAGATTCCGCCCAGGATGACGCCAGGAGCCAGGAGGGCCCAGCGGGATTCCCATATCGTGCGGAGCGTGCGGCGCAGGCTGAAAGGGTCGCCCGGTTCGTTCTCGGTCTTGAAACGGGCCATGAGGGTGGCGCAGCACATCAGCATGGTGCCGAGGATGATCCCCGGGAGGAAGCCGGCGACGAAGAGCCTCGTTATCGATTCGTCCGCGCTCACTCCGTAGACGATGAGCGCGATGCTCGGCGGGATCAGGATGCCGAGCGTGCCTCCGCAGGCCGCCACCGCGCCTGAGTAGTTCCGGTCGTAGTTCCGGCGGAGCATGGTCGGGATCATGATCCCGCCCACGGCGGCCGTGGTGGCGGGCCCCGAGCCGGAGATGGCGGAGAAGAGCATACAGGCGAGTATCGTTACGTGGGCGAGGCCTCCGCGAACGTTTCCCACAAAGCAGTCCGCCACCGAGATGAGGCGGCGGCTAATGCCCCCCTTCTCCATCAGCGCCCCCGCGAGGAGGAACATCGGCACCGCGATGAAGGGGAACTTGTCGAGCCCGTCGTAATAGGAAAGCGCGAAGCTCTCGAAACGCTCCCCGGTGACCCAGTACACCACGAGCGAAGCCATGCCCAGCGAGATGCCGATGGGCACGCGCAGGATGAGGAATAGCGTGAGACCGCCGAACAGAAGAAGTGGCATGTTCAAAGCTCTTCCTCCACCTTCTCTGTGTCGTAGAGCACCTCGGGGCCGCCCCGCACATAAACGCGGACCATGTGCTGCGTGAGGCGCACCGCCATCAGGGCGAAGCCGATGGGGATGATGGCGTGGACGACCGCATCGGGTATCTGGAGGATGGCGGTCTCGGAGTAAACCTCGATTTCGCTCCTGACAAAGAGGAACCCAAACCAGGCCATGAGGACGTTGAAGGCGAGCCAGATGAGGTCAGCCAGTAGGGCGAAGGACCACCTCCAAGAGGGTGGCAAGATGTAGTCGAGGGCGGTGACGCGGATGTGGCGGCCTTGGATGATAATCCAGCTGATCGACAGGTAAATAAACCAGATGAAGACAATTCGCGAAAACTCCTCGATCCAGCTAATCGAGGTAAAAAAAATGTAGCGAGCGATTACCTGCGCCAACAACATAAGGGTGAGGGTGAGGAGGAGTACCCATGAAAGGTTCCGCTCGAGGTTTCGCATGTGGTTCCCTCTAGCGCAGACAGCGACCGGAGCATGGAGCCTCAAGCGGCCTGATGCCGGGCACCGATACAAGTTGAAGGTCTATCCTGAAAAACACGAGTCTTAGCCGACACTACCTATTAAGTCAATTGTATGAAGCCATTACAGCACAAAGCGGCCTTTCAAGCGGACAGAGTTCTCCCAAAATCTTTCATACTGACTCGTGTCCCGTCGTCAGAACGATTTTCCCCATCACTCGCCGGTCTCGAATTACGTTTAGCGCCTCGGCGAATCGCTCCATGGGGTAGGCCTGCATGACCTGGGGATCGATCTTCTCATCGGTTGCGAGGCGGAACAGCTCCTCCTGGACGCGCCGGACCCCGGCGGGGTCGTGCTGGAAGTAGTCGTTCATGTGCAGGCCGGTCACGGAGATGTTTTTCAAAAGGACGTAGTTGGTCTTGAGGCTGGGGATGCGCCCGGACGTGAACCCGACGACCACGATGCGCCCGCCCGAGGCCAGGGCGCGCAGGGAGGCGTCGAAGACGTCGCCTCCCACCGGGTCGATCACGATGTCGACCCCGCCGCCGGTGGCCTTGCGGACCTGGTCGCGCAGGGAGTCCTTCAGGTCCTCGCCAGAGAGATCGATAACGTGGTGGGCGCCATTGGCCCTCGCGACCTCCGCCTTATCCGGGCTTCCCACCCCGGCGAGGACGGTCGCGCCCAGCGCCCGCGCCAACTGCACGGACGCCAGCCCGACCCCCCCGGCCGCCCCGGAGACGAGGACGGTTTCGCTGTCCGCGAGGCGGGCGCGTCCGACGAGGGCGAAGTGAGCAGTCAGGTACACCATGCCCATGGCGGCCGCCCGGGCGAAGTCCATCCCCTCCGGGAGGGGGTAGCAGTACTGCTCCGAGGCGATCGCCTGCTCCGCGTACCCGCCGCGCTGGAGCTGCGCCATCACCCGGTCCCCCGGCTTGCAGGTCGTCATCCCCTCGCCCGCCTCGGCCACGACGCCGGCGACTTCCACGCCGGGGACGAAGGGCAGGGCGGGGAGGTTCTGGTACTGGCCGGCGATAACGAGGAGGTCGATGAAGTTGACCCCGATGGCGTGGACGTCGATCAAAACTTCATCGGGTCCTGGCTTAGGTGTTGGCGACTCCTCGATGGTCAAATTCTCCGGGGCGCCAAACTCTTTTATTAGGATAGCCTTCATGATTTGGTTCCTCATTTATTCCGTTCGTCCTTAACCTGACATCCTTCCCATAACCACCCCGTTGGGCCGGTCATCTTAGATCGCCGTTGACGGCCATACACGAAGAACAGGCGCTCCCGCGCTGGCTAGTTCACCCTTCTCGACTTGCCCTGCCAGTGCCGGTCCCGGATTTCACGCCGGAGAATTTTCCCCCGCATGTTCTTGGGCAACTCGTCCACGACCTCTACGTATTTGGGCTTCTTGTAGCTGGCGATCCGGTCCCGGGTGAACCGGACGAACTCCGCCGCGTCGGCCCGCTCACCGGGCCGCATGACGATGAGGGCCTTCACCGCCTCCCCCCACCGATCGTCCGGCACGCCGATGACCATCGCCTCGGCGACGCCGGGGTGGCGGCAGAGGACGCGTTCGATCTCGGCGGGATAGATGTTGTATCCGCCCGAGATGATCATGTCCTTCTTGCGGTCCACGATGTAGATAAACCCGTCCTCGTCCTCGGTCGCGAGGTCGCCGGTGTGCACCCATCCCCCGCGCATGGTCCCTGCGGTGGCCTCGGGGTCCTTCCAGTAGCCCGTCATGGCGTAGTCGCCCCGGACGCAGATTTCCCCGACACCTCCTCGGGAGACGGGCCGGTCCTCCTCGTCGAGCAGGGCGAGGGTGACGCCAAGGGCGGGCCTGCCGCACGAGGCCAGGCGCCGCCGTTCCTGTAGAGCGCCATTCGGGATGTGCTCCCAAGGTTGCAGGATGGTGATCGGCTGTCTCGCCTCCGTGAGGCCATAGACCTGCCGGAAGATGGGCCCGAAAGCCTCGATCGCGCGCCTCAAGTTTTCCTCGGAAATCGGAGCCGCTCCGTAGTTAATGGTGCGGAGGCTCGAAAGGCCGGCGCGCTCCAGGCGCCCGCATTCGAGGAGCATGAGAATCATGGTCGAGACCAGATAGGTGGTGGTCCCCCGCTCGCGCTCGACCGTATCGAGAAACAGTTCCGGGTCGAAGCGGTTAAGGATGATGTTGCGGGCGCCGCGCAGGAAGGTAATCTCGGTGAAGTTATAGGAGGCGTGGGTCATGGGTCCGGCGTGGACCATGGCGTCCTCGACCCCGTAGCGGTTGTCCATGTTCATGAAAAAGTTCGCCATCCAGGCGCGGTGGGTGCGGTGGGTGTTCATCGCCGCCTTCGGCCGGCCCGTGGTGCCCGAGGTGTAGTGGAGGTGGAAGAGGCCGTCTAGGGTCACCTCAATCCCCGGGTCCGCGTCCGATGCCCTCTCGATCCAGCGCTCGTAGGGCTCGACGCCCTCCTCCTCCCATCCCACGCCGACGATGCAGCGCAGGCGGCCGCACGCGTCACGGAGGGCGGGGACCTGCCCGCGGTGGTCCTCGTCCACGAAGAGGAATTCGGCCTCGGAGTCCTCGAGCATGTGGACGTGCTCGTCCGCCGAGTTCCTCGCGTGGAGGTTGATCGAAGCGCCCCCCGCCTTGGCGGCGCCGAAGCCGATCTCGATGATCTCGGCGCGGTTGTTCATCAGCTTGGCGACGCGGCTTTCGGCCGAGAGGCCGTGGGCGAGGAGGGCGTTGGCAATCCGGTTGCTGCGCCGCTGTATGTCGAGGAAGCTGAACCGCCGCGATCCGTCCACGACGGCGCAACGCCCCCCGAAACGCCTTCCCGCCCAGTTAATGCCCCGGCCAGGATGGAACGTCTCCGGGAGAGGGATTCCGCCGCTCATTAGCGGGCATTCCAGGAGGCCTTGCGCTTCTCGGTAAAAGCGGCGAGCCCCTCTCTGCTGTCGTCCGAGGTTTGAAGGCGGTAGCTGACGAGCTTGGCCATGTTGATGCCTTCGCGCACGTCCGGTGTCCGAAGACCTTTGAGGAGCGCCTCCTTCGTGTGCCGCACGGCGAGGGGGGCGTTCTGGTTGATGAGGTGGGCCATCTCTCTCGCCTCGTCCATGAGCCGGTCCTTGGGTACCACCTTGTTCACCATGCCCCACCGGGCGGCCTCCTCAGCGGTGATGTTCCGTGCCGTCAGCATGAACTCCATGGCGATTCCCGGCGGGATCAGCTTGGGCAGGCGTTGGTGCCCGCCCAGGCTCATCACTCCGTACTTGGGCTGGGGGTAGGCGAACACGGCGTCCTCCGAGGCGATCCGGATGTCGCAGCCAAGGGACAGCGAGCAGCCCCCCCCGAAGGCGTAGCCGTTCACGGCAGCTATGATGGGCTTGTAGATTTCCACCTCCCCGTACCAAAGTGTGGGGGAGTCGTGGTCCTTGTACTGGGTCTCCCCGCCCTCGACCAGGACCTTCATGTCGTGGCCGGAGCAAAACGCCCGACCCGATCCGGTGATGATAGCCGTCCAGGCATCGGGATCTTTTGCAAACCGCTGCCATGTCTCGTAAAGCTCGCCGACCATCTCCTCGTTGTAGGCGTTCAGCTTGTCCGGACGGTTCAGGGTGATTGTGGCGATTTTGTCGTTGACTTCATAGAGGACGAGGCTCATCGAATGGTTCCCCCAATAGCGAGAAAGTTCAGCCATGTGGCAATGACGAAAATATTCTTAAGAGACAAGGAAACGACAATTGAGCCCACGCATGGAGCCGTGTGCGATCCCCTGCAAGGCCGGCGACTTTGCCGTCTTTCATCCAAGCCACATTATCTTGTCCGCGGGATCAAGTGCCGGTCTTAGATGCCAGCCACCAGGATCTCAT
>NYYB01000131.1 GCA_002685755.1 Nitrospinota bacterium | reverse complement strand
GAGATCGTCTGAGCCGCGGCCGTTCAGCCGGGGGACATCCACATCCTCGAGCATGATGTCGCGCGGGATGTCGAGGTGAACCGGCCCCGGAACGCCCGAGATCGCCGTGTGATAGGCCTCGCGGACGAGATTGGCCGTCTGCCCTGCCTTTCGCACCTGGATGGTTCGCTTGACGACGGGCGCGAACATCGCCAGGTGATCGATTTCCTGGGTGGACTCGTAGAACATGTCCTTCGTCATCGGCGCGCCCGTGATGACGACGACCGGGCTCTGCGCCAGCTTGGCGTGGGCCACCCCGGTGATGAGGTTGGTGGCGCCCGGCCCGTTTGTCGCCATGCAGACGCCGGGGGATCCGGTAAGGCGGCCGTGGGCGCTCGCCATCAGCGCTCCGCTCTGCTCGTGGCGCACGGTGACGAACCCCAGGTCCTCCCGGCCGTACATGCCGTCGAGAATTTCGACCAGGCACGAACCCGCCATCCCGATGACGTTTCGCACCCCCAGTTGAGCAAGCGACTCGGCTACCGCGTATCCCGCAGACATCTTGGCCATCGTATCCTACCGGCTAAGTCATGCCGTTGTTTTAAGCCGTTTAAATGAAATGAATGGGATTTTGACCCTCGAAACGAGACTAGGCCGCGTCAGGAGGCATGTCAAGGAAGCGGGGCGAAGCGGCGGAGCGGGCTCCCCCGCCTACTTCGGCTTGCAGGCGAAGGGCCAAACAACCTTGGCGCCCTCGGGGACGATTTTTCCGGTGGTAGTTTTGTAGGCGAATTTTACGGATTTTTGATCGTCCGGCAGGGCTTTTAGCTCGGCTGACTTCGTAGGCCCTCCCTTGTAGAGCGCCATCGGATCCATCCACTCTCCCTTGAGGGGCACGAAAATCCGCTTGGCGATGTATTTGTTCCCCGGACTGAAAAAGGCGGTGAAGTGAAGATGCGCGTGCCCGAGCGAGCCGTAGTAGCCTCCCTGGGTGCCGGTGTCGCCGGAGGGGGCGATGACCTCGCCCATTTCGACCCGCTGGCCGATCTCAAGGTCCGGCATCTCGCGCAGGTGCTTGTACTCGGTATAGGTCCAGACGCCGAGGCCGGTATCCTCGGGCGAATGCTGGAGCATCATCCCGATCCCGCCGATGCCCTCGCCCTCTTTCTTTTGAATAACCCGCCCGGCAGCGACGGCGAGGATGGGCGTACCCTCCGGCGCGGGAATGTCCATCCCGCCGTGGTAGCCGTTGTAGTATTTCTGGGTGCGAAAGCTCCCGTCCCCCCGCGAATCGGAGCCGAACGGCGAGTTCATGATCAGGCAATCGGCGTTCTTGGGATAAACGGGCACTAGGCCCGTCTCGACAAAGCCCTTCGCCCGCATATGGTCAAGGTCCGCCATCTTGGGAGAGAAGGCGCCGATGATCTCGGGGCTGGGCCGCCCGCCAGGGCCCTTTCTCTTCATCCCGCCGCCGCCCATTCCTCTTCGGCCCCGCTGGGAGTCCGCGCTATCCACAGCGGCAAGGCAGATGGCGGCCACCAGCAAAACAAGCAGCGACAAACGTTTCATGGCGTCTCTCCTCTTATTCGGAGTTGATCATCCTGTGATGTTCATGTTCGCCGTGTCATCGGGCTGGAACCCGATCCGCTCGCCCGGAGGCTCGGGCAGAAGGTGAAGCGCCTCGGCGACGCGGTTCGAGCAATTGGTGAACCCGGCGACGGCGGTGAGGGTGATGATGTCCCTGTCGTCGAAATTGCGGCGCACCGCCCCCCAGGCCGCCTCGTCGGTCTTGGCGGTCATCCTGGTCACGGCCTCGGCCCAGCCGATGACCGCCTTTTCCCGCTCGTTGAACAGGCCGCTCTCGCGCCACCCGTCTCCCGAGAGCAGTTCGATGTGTTCGTGCGTGTAACCCAGAGCCCGACCGAGCTCTTCGTTGTGCGCGTATCAGTGGCTGCAGGCGTTGATGGCGCTCGCCTTGACGATCATCAACTCCTCGAGCTTGACGAACTCGACCTCGCCGGATTTGAGGCGCTCGAGCCGCAGCCCCTTGTCCTTGGCGAGCCAGGCCCGGACGAAGGCGGGCGCCCGGCCCATGAGCCTGAACAGGTTCGGCACGCTTCCCCACTGGCGCCTGCTCTCCTCGAAAAGATCGGCCACCTCGGCGGGGGTTTCCACTTCGTCGCAAAACGGTATTCTCGGCATCGGTTCACTCTCCTCGACTTTACGGGCGGCGCGCCGAAGGATGTAGATGAAGCGGCCCGGTCCGGGGGAAAAAAATTCAAAATTCGTTATTCGGGCAGTACTATTCCGAATTATGCGGTAATGCTCTCCCCTTTTCAATTCCGGCCAACGCTCGTCGGCCCGGGCCGGCGGCGCCGCGTGTTCAGGAACGGGATTGGTGCGGTCTCGTATGTTTGGCCGGATTCACTGGGCCCTGAGAGTGTCCCAGGCGACGGAGGCCGGCGTTTCGGATCATGAATGGGATTTGGAGAACATTGTGGATTTAGGCTGAAACCGACCCGCCGCCCGTAATTGGCATAAATTTTATTATTTAAGGCAGCGCTTTTTTAATTTGCCGGGTGAAATGTTGAAAAATGATCGCCCGGGAAAATGCATAATCCCGATTCTTTCACTATAACGGGGCTAACGGCTTTTATTGCCGGGACAGCCCCTTTTTTTATTGACGCCCTGGAATTAATTTGTGATGGAAGAGTCGAGGAAGTATTTCGAGCGAGCGCTTGTCGAGGTGGACGCCCTGCCTCCCATCTCGAAGGTTTTCCATAAAATCATGGAACTCACCAACGAGGGCGAGGCCGCGCGCGCGGAGTTGATTCACTGCGTCTCGCTCGATCAGGGAATCGCGTCGAAAGTTTTTCAGACGATCAATTCGGCCTATTTCGGGATACGCCAGGAAATTTCCAGTCTCGAGGTGGCGGTGGGCCTGCTGGGCGACAGAGAGATTCGCGACATCGCCATGATATGCGCCTCCTCGGGTCTGCTTCGGTGCAACATCCGCGGCTACGGAATTCCGGCCGATCAACTCTGGTTTCACTCGGTCGCGGCGGCGGTCGCCGGGCGCCTGATCGCGGCCCGACTTCTGCCGGATATGAAAGAGGCCGCGTTCGCGGCGGCCTGCTCCACGACATCGGCAAGCTGGTGATGGACCGTTTGATCGAGGAGCCGGAGCGGGAAGTTTTCAAGGAGCTGGCCGAGGAGATTTCCCCGGGGTATCACTCCACGGAGATGGACCTGTACGGATTCGATCACTGCACCATCGGATTTTTCCTCGCCCGTAAATGGAATTTCTCCGAGGAGTTGACCGCGGCGATCGCCTTTCACCACTACCCCGATTTCGATGTCGCTCAAGGGGAATTTATCCGGGTGGTCTGCGCCGCCGACCTGATGGCTCATCTGGCGGAATCGGAGGAACTCGAGCCGGGCCAGGTGGCCTCCCTCAAGGAGGAGGGCAAGATTCCCATCGAACTCTCCCACCCCTAGGTCGAGGAAATTTTCCAAAACCTGATTGAAGAAATCGACGAATCCCGGTCATATCTGAGGATATAGCTCAACAAATCGGGGCGCTTTCGGGCCAACCCCCCCGGAGGTCCTTTCCGCCCTCCCATCCGCCCCCCTTCCGAACCCCCTCGAATAGCCGGAAATTCGGATTTTTTCGGGGTTTATGGCTTCGCCCGTCTTGATTCGGGCGGGGACATCGTGTAAATGACGTTGGACCTGTTCCGCATGTCCACCCGTCCGATTCCTAAACGCCCCGGTGGAGCCAATGTTCACCCGCTTCCCGTAAAGCATCAGAGAAAAAAAAGGTAAAGATTTATTCATTATATGGGTTTCTGGCTGGAGAAGGCCGCGATTGGAGCGTCATGAAAATTCTGATTACGGGAGGCGCCGGATTCATCGGCTCTCATCTCGCGTCCGAGCTTTTTGAACGCGGACACGAAATAACCATCATCGACAACTTTTCGACCGGACGAAAGGATAATCTTCGTCACCTCGTGCCGAACTCCGGGATTCGTGTGGAGGAGGGCAGCATCCTC
This sequence comes from Nitrospinota bacterium, assembly GCA_002685755.1. Taxonomy (GTDB): domain Bacteria; phylum UBA8248; class UBA8248; order UBA8248; family UBA8248; genus UBA8248. The sequence continues at coordinate 5,317 of NYYB01000131.1, read as the reverse complement.
GACGCAGAGGTCATCGAGCCCCTCGTCGCGGATTGCGACGAGGTCTACCATCTGGCGGCGGCCGTGGGCGTTCGCCTCATTCTGGAGAATCCCGTCGAGACCATCATGACGAACGTCCGGGGCGCCGAGGTGACCCTGGGTCTGTGCCGAAAGCATTCGAAGAAAATTTTCATCGCTTCGACCTCCGAGGTTTATGGGAAGAACAATAACGGCTCCCTCGGCGAAGATGACGACAGGATTCTGGGAACGACCAAGAAACAACGGTGGGCTTATGCCAACACGAAGACCCTTGACGAATTCCTCGCTCTGGCCTATCACCAGGCCTACGGCCTCCCCGTGGTGATCGCCCGGTTGTTCAACACCGTGGGCCCCCGGCAGACCGGACGCTATGGAATGGTGATTCCTAATTTCGTGCGGGCGGCGCTGGACGGGAAACCCATTTGCGTTTTCGGGTCCGGAAAACAGTCGCGCTGCTTCGCCCATGTGAACGATGTGGTGAAAGGCATTATCGGTTTGATGGCGCACCCGGACGCTGTCGGGGATGTTTTCAATGTCGGCAACAACGAGGAAATCACCATCGAGGAGCTTGCCCTCCGGGTGAAGAAGCTCTCGGGCTCGTCCTCCGAGATCCAGTATATCCCCTACGAAGAGGCCTACGGGGACGGATACGAGGACATGAAGCGGCGCGTCCCCAGTTTGAAGAAAATCAAGGGCCTCATCGGGTACGAGACCCGTGAGCGGCTGGACGACATTCTCCGGTCGGTGATCGCGTATTTCAGGGAAAACGCCTCGGACAGCTGATGGGCGTTGCCGGCGGGTTATCTCGCGGGCGAAATTAGTTATGGAGATGTGTACGCATGGATCGTGTATTGGTGACGGGGGGCGGGGGGTTCATCGGCTCCCATCTGGTGCGGGCGCTTCTCGCCGAAGGCTACGCCGTCCGGGTGGTGGACAATTTTTATTCCGGCCGGAGGGAAAACCTGAGCGATGTGCTGGGCGACATCGAACTGATCGACGACTCCGACGGAATCGTTTCGGAGAGAATTTGCGGCGAGGCCGTTCGGGACGTGAAATGTATCCTCCACCAGGGGGCGATACCGTCGGTCCACCGCTCGCTGGAGGATCCTGTCCTCACCAACCGGGTGAACGTCGGGGGGGCGCTGACTCTTCTCGAGGCGGCGCGAAAGGCCGGGGTCTCGCGGTTCGTTTATGCGTCGTCTTCCTCGATTTACGGGAACGCCGAGGGCGATGTCCGGAGCGAGGAAGACGCCCCCCAGCCGCTTTCGCCATACGCGGTCTCGAAGCTGGCCGCCGAGAAATATGCGATGATGTACCACCAGTTGCACGGGCTCGAGACGGTGGGCCTCCGTTATTTTAATGTGTTCGGACCGCGCCAGGACCCGAATTCTCCGTATTCGGCGGTGATCCCGCTATTCGCGCGGGCTCTCCTGGCCGGGGATTCTCCCCAAATATTCGGGGACGGCCATCAATCGCGCGACTTTACGTTCATCGACAACGTGGTGGCGGGGAATCTGCTTGCCATGAAGGCCGGCCGCGTGGGCGGCGAGGTGATCAATCTGGCGGCCGGAAGCAATCATTCGGTGAACGATTTGTTCGGGAAGCTCCGGGGAATCATCGGCGCCGAGGGAATCGAAGCCACCTACTCTCCTGCCCGGAAAGGTGACGCATTCCGCTCCCAGGCCGATATCTCGAAAGCGAAAAAACGATTGGGTTATGAGATCAAGGTGTCTTTTGACGAGGGTCTCAGCCGGACGGTGGATTGGTACCGTTCTTTCTCCGATGGGCATTTATAATGTTTCGCGCGATACTGGGCACCCTTCGGGAACTTTTTGAGTTCATGTGGGAGAACAAGATCTGGTGGATGGCGCCGATCGTGATCGTGTTGCTGCTCTTTTCGGGCCTGATGTTCATGGCCCAGTCGAGCGCGCTGGCGCCGTTCGTATATACGTTGTTCTAGGAGCGCGGGGAGCGGGCGATGCTGAAGAGGCTGTGGGAGGGCTGGAAGCGGCTGGCGAAGTGGATCGCTTGGTTCAACTCGCTCGTTTTGTGCACGATTCTTTATTTCGTCCTCCTCCCGCTGGTGGCGATACCGTTTCGCCTGTTCAAGGACCCCCTCCGCCTCGACGGCCCGGCCGAGTTCGTGGACCGCGAAGAAAAAGAAGCCAGCCTAGAGGATGCCCTTCGCCAGGGATAATAAATTGTACATTCTTGGAATTAGCTGTTTTTACCATGACTCTGCGGCTGCACTATTGTGCGACGGCGAGCTCGTCGCGGCGGCCGAGGAGGAGCGTTTCAGCCGCGTCAAGCACGACTTCGGTTTCCCGGAACTGGCGATTGAGTTCTGCCTGAAGAAGGCGGGCATCGAGGCCGACGATCTCGATTACGTGGTCTTCTACGAAAAACCCTTCCTCAAGTTCGAGCGTCTTCTCAACACCATTCTCCAGACGTTCCCCTCGTCGCTGAATGTTTTTCAGGGTTCGATGATCAACTGGTTCGGCGACAAGCTGTGGGTGAAGGGAATCATTTACAAACGGCTGAGCATCGCGCTGGACAAGATACTTTTCACCGAACACCACATGTCGCACGCCGCGAGCGCCTATTTCGCCTCGCCCTTCGAGGAGTCGTCGGTCCTCACCGTGGACGGGGTGGGGGAGTGGGCGACGACGACGATGGGCCGCGCGCGGGGCCAGGAGATCGCCCTCGAGCGCGAGCAGCGATTTCCGCATTCGCTGGGTCTGCTCTACAGCGCTTTTACGGCCTATCTGGGTTTCGAGGTGAACGAGGGCGAGTACAAGGTGATGGGCATGGCGCCCTACGGCGAGCCCAAGTATCTCGACGAGGTGTGGAAGACGGTCCGCCGGGAGGGGAACGGGAGTTTTTCGCTGGACATGGACTACTTCACCTTCCACCGCTCCACGACTCGGAGTTTCGGCGAGAAGCTCACCGATCTGTTGGGGCCCTCCCGCGAGCCCGAGAGCCAGTTCTTCACGCGCAGCTCGGGCTATCCCGGCTACTACGGTCCAAAGCCGGCCGACTACGAGGCGGCCTGCCGGAGGAACGAGCACTACGCCGACATCGCCTCGAGCATCCAGCGCGTGACCGAGGAGTTGGTGCTCGACATGGCGGGCGCCCTCCACCGCTCGACGGGCCTGGACAAGCTCTGCATGGCCGGAGGCGTCGCGCTCAACTCGGTGGCGAACGGGCGCCTGCTCAGGGAGTCGGGTTTCAAGGAAATCTATATCCAACCCGCCGCGGGCGACGGGGGCGGCGCGCTGGGGGCGGCGCTCTATGTGCACAACGCCGTTCTTAAGGGCAAGCGCTCGCCCGTGATGACCCACGCATACTGGGGCGAGGAGTACAGCGCCGCCGAGGCGGCCGATCAGCTCAGCGCCGAGGGCGCCCGGTGGGAGGAGATCGCGGACGAGGGCGAGCTCCTGGGCCGGGTGTCCGAGTCCATCATGGCGGGCGACGTGATCGGCTGGCACCAGGGCCGTTTCGAGTGGGGCCCCCGCGCGCTTGGCCATCGCTCGATCCTGGCGAACCCGACGAGCGAGGCGATGGGGGAGATCGTCAACACCAAGATAAAATTCCGCGAGCCCTTCCGGCCCTTCGCCCCCTCGGTGCTGGCCGATAAGGCGGGCGAGTATTTCGACATCGACGAGCCCGAGCGCCACTACCCGGCGCGGTACATGCTCCTGGTGGTGCCGGTGCGCGAGGAGGCCAAGTCCAAGCTTCCGGCGATCACCCACGTGGACGGGACGGGCCGCCTCCAGACGGTGGTCAAGGAGGAGAGCCCGCTCTACTACCGCCTGATCGAAACCTTCGGGGAGGCCTCGGGGGTGCCCGTCGTGCTCAACACCTCGTTCAACCTCCGGGGCGAGCCGATCGTCAACACCCCGGCCGACGCATGGCGGACCTTCACGGCCTCGGAGATGGACAAGCTCGTCGTCGGCAACTTCCTCATGTCGAAATAACGCCGCCCGGTCGTCGCCCAACTCCCAGCCGGACATCTCTTTGCTACAATGGACCGTTTCTTTTTGCCCTGGTTTGCGCCGAATCGAGGAAATCGCCGGATGAAGAATTGGCTCATCGCCCTGCTCTCCGTTTTTTGCGCCGCCTGGGCGGCCCAGCTAGTCGCCGATTCGGACCCGGGGCCCGTGCGCAAGCGGTTTCCGGTCTGGGACGTGCGCGCGCCGGGGGATTGGACCTCTCCCGCCCTGTGCCGGGGGAGGCGGGGTGTGATAGCCAGCCGGGCCGGGAGGCCGAGGCTGTTTGTCCCGAACCCGGCTTCTGAGGCCTATAGGGTCCGCGTTTTTTATGTGCTCGAGGGAGAGCCCGCCGATGTAATGGTTTCGGGCGTGCGGACCGCCCGCCTGGAGCCCGGCGGAAAATGGCGCCGCACGGTTTTCTCCGCGCCCTTCTCGGCCAAGGGGGAAAAACTCGAAATCGCCTTTGGGCTCACGGCCGGGAGCCGCCTCCACCTCCGCCGGATCGATTACCGGAACTATTTCTTCAGGCTCGGGTCTTTCTTTTCCATCAAGCCGCCGGGGGGTGCGAGGGCCCCTGCCGGGGCGGCCTGGCGGCTGCTTATCGCGGCGCTCCTCATCGCCGCCGGCGCGGTGGGAGTGTATCTCAGGCTCGAGACGGAAGGCGCCCCGGCCGCCCTCGAGAGGACCTTCCTCCCCGCGGGTCTGATCGGCCTCGCCGCGATTCTGGCCCAGCTGATCGCCGGCTATTCTCTTCACGCCCATCCGGCCTTCGCGGCCGCCGTGTTCGCCGGGGTGTCGGCGGCGGAGGCGTTCCCGGCCGGGAAGCGGAACTGGCGCCTCGCCTTGGGGCGGCTGGCGGCCGCGTCGGTGGCCACGGCCCTCGCGCTGGCGGCCGCCGAGGTGGCGCTCGTGATCTGGGACCCGCCCATGAGCCGCCCGCGCGTGAGGAGCTACTCGAAGTATTCCCCCGAATTCGGCTGGGTGAACCGGCCCGGCGCGCGGGGCTGGCACGTGGATATCGGCTACCACATCCGGATCGACGAATTCGGCCACCGGGGGCCCGATCGCTCCCCTGAAAAGCCCGGGGGCGTGTTCCGGATCCTGGGCCTGGGCGATTCCTTCGGCTTCGGGTGGGGGGTGGAGGACGAGCGGACCTTCCTCCGCGTTCTCGAGTCGAGGCTCCGCGCCGAGGGCCACCGGGTCGAGGTCATCAACGCCGGGGTGCCCGCTTGGCACAGCGTCCAGTCGCTCGCCTATTTGCTCGGGCGCGGCGTCCGCTTTAAACCCGATTTGGTGGTCGCCGAGTT